>CAJWZG010000008.1 GCA_913049565.1 uncultured Gammaproteobacteria bacterium | reverse complement strand
ATCCGCTTATTGAGTTGGGCATGTTAACCAGCTTTTAGCGCGAAACTGGTGATGCCACAGATCTCCACCTACTATTGAAGTATATATGGCGAGCTTGCCTTCTCGGACGTCACTGTTCGAGAGTTATGCCGAGCGCGATGCTGATGTGGAGCAAATCGACTGGTATGAGGCTTTCGGCTGTGGAAACAAGCGATGGGTTGGAGGCAGAGGGAGCGAATGGCAGCGATCCCGAGTTTTCAAGATAAAAGAACGAGGCTGGCTTTTCTTACGACGCATAGCTTCTTGCGCAGACTCGTTTACTCCCATTGATTAGCCTGATTACATAACTAACAACTGTAGGAGACTGATATGCCTGATCCTCTTTGGTACGCAATAGCCCGGGAAATTGCGCCCTACCAACGTGATGGGGTGGTTCGTCTGCGCGGGGCGTTGAATGAACGTCGCATCGCTGAGATTTACCTTCCCCTAACGTTTTCGTTAAACAAGCTAAGGCTGCGGCTTTTCGACAGAGCGCCGATCCGCTGAATCTATGTCATTAAATTCACACGAACATGCGGAGTTGATTAGTGTGGATTGGGGCACGACGAACTTGCGGGCCTTCGCCCTCACGAAAAACGGAACGCAAATCGGCCAGCGTGTTAGCGATCAAGGTTTGCTTAGCAACCCACACGACTACGCACAGTGTTTGGAGGCGTTGATCGACGGATGGCTTGATCCTCAGCGGCCGGTCAACATTGTGCTCAGTGGTATGGTCGGCAGCCCATCGGGCTGGCGGGACGTACCCCACTTACCCTCCCCGGCATCTTTGCAACAGCTAACCGCCCGTACCTTTCAAGTGGCTCAAATAGAAAACAGTGCTGTGTGGATAGTGCCGGGTGTAAAAGGCAACGGGGCTTCTGGGTTACCAGATATTATGCGCGGAGAAGAAGTCCAGTTTTTCGGCGCCCGGAGTCTTCGCGCCGAGAAGCAGTTACAGGTGCCTGAAGTTTGGAGCTTCCCGGGCACCCACAATAAGTGGATACAGGAAGGCGAGCTGATCGAACACTTTTCTACCGCCATGGTGGGAGAGCTTTTCGAGCTAACCCAGCAGCACTCACTGCTGGCACAGTCGCTAGAATCGGGCGCTAACTCAAATATGGCTGCATTTACCCGTGGTTTGCTGGCTTCTGCCAGACCCGGCGGCCTGCTCCATCATTTGTTCAGCGTGCGAACGTTGCAGTTGACGGGACAACAAGAAAAACAAGACGGTTTAGACTATTTATCCGGCCTGATCATTGGTCACGATATCAGCGCTCAATTGACCGACAGCCAAGTTTGCGTTGGTATTGTCGCCGCACTCCCTCTTGCATGGAGATATCAGCGCGCATTAGAGGTACTGGGTCAAAAAAGCATTGTCATTGACTCGCGGGCGGCGACTATCGCCGGAGCATTGGCCATCAACGCGCTGCTACCAACCATTTAATTGTCGAGAGTCGGGGAACAACATGTCCAACGGATTTGAACAGCATCTAAGCACCCTACCCTTGATCGCCATTTTAAGAGGGGTCACGCCGAACGAATGCGAAGCCGTCACAGAAGCCTTGTACGCCGCCGGATTTCGCATTGTCGAAGTGCCGCTGAACTCACCCAGTGCGCTAGAAAGCATTGAGCGTCTAGCCAAACAGTTTGGTGATCAAATGCTCGTGGGTGCTGGCACTGTGCTGACTACTGACGAGGTAAACGAGATTTATAACAGTGGCGGCAAACTGATCGTCGCGCCGAACACCAATATCGATGTGATTCGAACCAGCGTGGGATTGAATCTGACAACGATTCCTGGCGCTGCCACTCCTAGCGAGGCTTTCGCGGCTATGACTGCGGGTGCCGACGCAGTGAAGGTGTTCCCTGCCGAAATGGTGAGCCCGCAAATATTAGCAAGTTGGCGATCTGTGATTCCCGACACACTGCCGCTAATTCCTGTTGGCGGCATCGACGGCAATACTATGGCCGCGTATTGGCAAGCCGGAGCGTCGGGCTTTGGTCTTGGCAGCGCACTCTTCAAACCTGGCAAAAGCTTGGGTGATGTGAGCGCCAGCGCCATCAAGCTTGTGTGGTCGATGTCTTCTGCAATGAAGCACTAGCAAGCCGGGCAACCGAGTACCGTATAACTTTGAGTTTTAAGAACCACGATTATTCAAATTCCGTCTGTAGATTTCAGCCAGCGATTCATAACGCCAACGGCAAGATTGAGCGGCTAGAAATTTGTTCGACAACGGCACATTGCGCAGGATTGTCCGCAATAACTCCCACATCGATTGTTGCCAGAAAGTGATCTCCTCAACTACTTAACGCTGGCAGACGCCGACATTCTTCTAGACGAGATTAACGAACACAATCTGGATACCCGCGAGATTGGCATCACTGGCGGTGAGAGATAAATAAATCCGGACATTTTATCAATTTTGGAATTCTGTCCGAAACGCAGATTTCAGTGGCTTGTGTTCACCAATGCGATGAAACCCATGATGCGCTCGCAAATTTACATCGGTTTGCTCAATTTTCAAGTTCAGTAGCCGCTGCAGTTAATCCAACCGGTCTCCATCGATCACTTTGCTGCAAATAAACAAGAACGCGGACAGGATACCTGCGCTCCGAGCATCGATGGCTTGAGATAGCGGCAGCGAAACAACTTTGCTTTTCATATTGCTGGCCGCACGCGACGGGGCGAAAACGCAGCAGAGCTGCGCCAGGGCTACCAAAACGTTTTTGATCAACTGGGAATACCACTGGACACGCCGAATCCCAGCGCACTTGTCTTATTCCCCGAAATTGACCCTGAAGCAGTCATGCCAGAAATCAAGCAGTCGTGTTGGAAAATATTGGGCGTTAGTCCAGACGACATGATGTGCGCCAGCTCACGCATGGTAGTCGCAGCCAAGGGGCAGCAAAAACCATCGGTTAGGGCCTGCACGCTGATCGCGTAGAGCGACCAATTCAATCTCGGCAGCACCCTCGCCGAAGCTAATCAGTCAGTGCGTCTCAACCACTCAAGCTTTGTGCACTCTGTAGTGGTTGCTGAACTGGCTAAGCCATACGGTTTAACTGCGCAGCACTGATAGCCAGTCAAGTTGCTCCTGGCTAAGCGCTTCGTCGGGAGTCAGCACTGAGCCAACAAGCGCCTCACGAATATCTTGCGGCGTTTGCGTCAGCGGGCTTTGCAGCAACTGCTGTATCACGGCCTTGGCTTTTTCGGTCGCCCCTTTGTACGTCGCATAAAACGCATCAACACTAACGTGTTGAGCCGGATCGTCCATCCAACAGTCATAATCTGTCACCAAGCAGATGGTGCAATAGGCCAACTGTGCCTCTCGCGCCAAAAATGCCTCTGGCACATTGGTCATGCCCACGAGATCGCATTGGGCGGCATCACGCAGAAAGAAGCTTTCCGCGCGTGTACCAAGCCTTGGACCCTCGACACATGCATAGGTCTTGCCCCGGTGAAGCGGCAGACTACAAGCATCAGCTGCTCGAACTACATCACTAGATAGACTCGGGCAAGCGGGATGAGCCGTTGATACATGGGCAGCAATGCCGGCGCCAAAGAAGCTGGAGGCCCGCTTGCCTCGAGTGTGATCAAAATACTGGGTGGCGAGTGCCAACTCACCGGGCTTGATGTCTTCACGCAAGCTACCAGCTGCTGATATACCCAAAACCCGGCTCGCACCAAGTCGTTTAAGCGCAAATATGTTGGCACGATAATTTACCTCATGAGGCAGAAATTCGTGCTGAGTACCATGGCGCGCCAAGAACAACACACTCTGGCCATGATAGCTGCCCTCAATAATAGCCGCAGACGGAGCCCCAAACGGCGTGACGAGCCGATGTTCTTGCTGCACCTGCAAGCCTTCCAGCTGATAGACACCGGAACCCCCAATTATTGCCAACATACATTTCAACTCTCACCTGCGTGCGACCAGCATAACCAGTCCGGCTATTTGACGGCAATGCAGACTGGCATAAAGAGAGATTTTGAGTGTTCAGGCCATGTATTATTTGAACGCGATAAGGAAAGAGAAGAGCACAATGGCGAAGCATGAGGTGGCAAGTAGTTTGAATTTTGACCCCAAGGCGTTAAGACAAAAGTATCGACAGGAGCGCGACAAGCGCCTTCGCACTGACGGCAATAGTCAGTACTTTGAGGTCAAAGGCGACTTTTCCCACTATGTCGACGACCCATATGTCGAAAAACCCTTAGCACGCGAGCCGTTATTTGATCATGTTGACGTCATTGTTGTCGGCGGCGGCTTCGGTGGTCTGCTTACCGGAGCGAGACTTTCCGAAGCCGGCATCGGACGCATCCGCATCATTGAGAAAGGTGGAGATTTCGGCGGCACCTGGTACTGGAATCGCTATCCCGGAGCGGCGTGCGACGTTGAGTCTTACGTCTATCTACCCCTGTGCGAAGAATTGAACTTTGTACCAAAGGAGAAGTACACACACGCGCCTGAAATCCTTGCTCATAGTCGAGCCATCGGCGAAAAATTCGGCCTGTACGAGCATGCTTGCTTCCAAACTGAGGTAGAGGGTATGCGCTGGGATGAGGAAACCCGTCACTGGACGGTGACAACTAACCGCGGTGATGCCATGACCGCCCAGTACGTATGCATGGCCAATGGACCTTTAAACCGACCCAAACTGCCGGGCATTAAGGGTATCGACAGTTACACCGGGCATACCTTTCATACCTCGCGATGGGACTACGCCTATACTGGCGGCGGGCCAGACGGCAACCTCACCAATCTTACGGACAAGCGAGTGGGGATAATCGGCACTGGTGCCACCGCGATACAGTGCGTACCTCACTTGGCTCGGGGCGCGAAAGAACTGTATGTATTTCAACGAACACCGAGCTCGGTGGATGTTCGTGCAAACCGCCCTACTGATCCTGATTGGGCTGCGAGCCTTGAACCGGGATGGCAGCAGGCACGTATGGATAACTTCAACACACTGGTTTCTGGGGGCTTTGCCGATCAGGATTTAGTCAACGATGGCTGGACCGAGATTATCCGTAACCTCGCTTCCATGGTGAACTTTCGGGGGGAGACTCTTTCCCCGGGCGAGATTGCCGAGAAAATGGAGTTGGCAGACTTCCAGAAAATGGAGCAAATCAGAAACCGTGCTCAGGAGCTGGTAAATGATCCAAGCACCGCAGAATCTCTCAAACCCTATTATCGTCAGTTCTGCAAACGCCCATGCTTTAACGATGAATACTTACCGGCATTCAATCGACCCAACGTTCACTTGGTAGATACGGACGGGAAAGGTATCGACGAAATAATTGAGACGGGGATTGTGGCAAACGGCAACGCGTTCGAATTGGACTGTATTATCTTCGCCACTGGCTTCGAGGTAGGCACCGACTACACCCGGCGCTCTGGTTACGATCTCACCGGCCGCGACGGCCTCAGTTTGCAGAACAAATGGTCTAACGGCATTGCTACGCTCCATGGCCTGCAAACGCGTGGCTTCCCCAACTGTTTTATTATCCACACAGCCCAATCGGGATTTACGGTCAGTTTCCCGCACGCTATGAACGAGCAAGCAAAACACATCGCCTACATCTTAGACGAGTGCAAAAAAGCCAATGCTGCCGTTGTCGAGGTATCAGCCGAGGCCGAACAAGCCTGGGTAGAGGAGATCGTGAAGATGTCTCGCCTGAGCCAGTCATTCCAAGCCGAGTGTACGCCGGGCTATTACAACAACGAGGGCCAGCCAAACCCGATCAGCGTGCAGAATGGCGCCTACGGTGCAGGGCCCTCAAAATTTTTCAAGGTAATCAAGTCATGGCGGGAAGAAGGCTCGATGCAGGGCTTGGAGCTACACTAGAACGCAACCCGCCGAGGCCCACTCATGCTTTGGCGCTGACCAACCAAACTGCTGAACCTAGATGCAGACCCTCGCCCTGATCAAAGGGGCGTAGGGCCTCTTCAACGGCGGCTAAAGCGAGCCGACGCCCCTCACCTTCCAGCTCTGACATCACTCTAGCAGCAGGACCAACGCGCGTTTGAAAGTAGACGGCGTCGGTCAACGTATCCGCCAGTTTCAGCTCTTCAATATGCGGTTCAATATGGATCTCGCTAAACCCCGCTGAGCTGAGAATCTCGGTGACGTAACCCCGGTCGGCAAAGGCGAAAGGCCCCGGTGCACGCGGGTTTGCAGGTTCTTCAGCGACGGGCAAAAACGGAGCAATCGCCCGACCAGCGATTGCCATCCAGGGGTTCAGGGTAGGTGGTTGCCAACAAACAAACAGCATCCGTCCGCCGGGTTTTAGAGCTTGGCGGATATTTTTGAAAGCGGCAAAGGGATCGCTAAAGAACATCACACCAAAACGCGAGAACACTAAGTCAAACTCAGCGGCAAACTCAGTCTCCGCTGCATCCCCCAGCAAGTAATCTACTGAGCCATCGCGCTGGCGCGCTTGATCGAGCATAGGTTGCGAAACATCCACACCAAGAACGTTGGCGCCCATTTGCTTCAACGCAATGCTGGTATCTCCGCAGCCGCATCCTACATCGAGCACTCGCTCCCCTCGCCGAACATTTGCTGCGCTGAGCCCTGCCATGGACAACGGTGCCAACAAGGCATCGAGGCGTTCCTGCAGTTCAGCCCAGGTCGCGCCTGCTCTGTCGTTCCAATAATCGATTTGTTCCTGATTTTCAGCGCTCATTGCCTATTCTCCTCTCACTTCTTGTTATTGCTTTGCGTGGCTAAAAATCGAAGACATCGTCTACAGCATCACCATTAAAGTAACGCCTGCCTCGTAGGCTTGCATGACGCTGCTCTTCGGTTAGCTCTTCAAGCTCGGGATACTTTGCTGTTGTCATAAATCTAGCAAACCAATCGCCGATCATGTCTTCATCGTTGATCGCCTGCCACAGCTGCTGTTTTGCCTGTTCGATAAATTGCGGCGCGATTATCTCACTCCCCATCGCGGGCCGTAACGGCGGATCACGATAATGTGCGTCATAGCCCTGAGTCATCAGCTCTACGGCCAGATCGCCCAACATATCGGCGATGCTTGGCGAGCGAAATCCAATTGAGAAGGTCAGGCACTCACTCTGCGCCACCCCCCAGTGCGCAGTTCCGGGAGGTAAATACAGCATATCTCCCGGCTCCAATAACCAATCGCTGTGCGGAGTGAAAGACTCAAGTACCCGCAAGGGACTGTCACGCTGCAAAGGCGTGGCACTAGAGCATTGATCCCCAATCTGCCAGCGCCGCTCACCTTCTACCTGCAACAAAAAAACGTCGTACTGATCGAAGTGGGGGCCGACGCTGCCCCCTGGGCAAGCAAAGCTCACCATCACATCGTCGACCCGCCAAGAGGGTAAGAAGTCGAAACGGTTGAGCAGCTGTCGAACTTCTGGCACCCAAAGATCTACTGCTTGCACCAGCAGCGTCCAGTCCTGCTCAGGAAGATCAACAAAGTCTTGCTCAGTGAACGGCCCATGACGCAGTGACCAATCCCTTGACCCTCCCTCAACCAATCGGGACTCCACTTCCTGTTCCAAAGCCAAACCGGCTAACTCATCGGCACTGATAGGAGACTGATAGTCACTCAACGCCCGACGAATCAGCAACGGTTCACGCTGCCAATAGCGTTGCAAGAAATCGTCTGCAGAGGTGTCACCTAGAATCAATCGTTGTCTCCGGCGAATGAAGGAATGCGGCAAATAATTTAGTGGCGTTATTCAGCCACCACCGAGGCGTTATGCTGCTGATTGCGGATACGCAGCGCGAACAGGGTCAAGACCCCGAGATTAATGCAGCCAACAATCATAGCGCCGACGAACGACGCGTCATAATTGCCCGTTAGATCGTAGAGATAACCCCCCAAAAAGCCACCGGCGCCCATGCCAAACCAGCCGAAGAACGAAGTAATACTCATAGCCCGAGCCGCATAAACCGCCGAAACCATCATGCGGGTGCAAACCAGAATAGTCGACATCACGCCTGAGTAAGTGAAACCAAAAACAATAGCCACCAGATAAATCGCCGCATCTGCCTGCAAAAAGGGAAACCAAATAACCGACAGCGTTTGGCCTGCCGACATCAACATGTAACTGGGCAATGCACCAATAGTGTCAGCAAGTTTTCCGCCTAGAATACGGCCAATGGCACCGCTGAGCATAAGCACCATTAGCACTGTGGTCGCTTGATCCAGCGAGCGGCCTGCATCTGTCAACAGCGGAACCAGGTGAACGATGGGCACGGACATGCAGGTACAACAAAATATGATCGCCACACTGATCCAAGCGATCACCTCGCGCTCAGAGAGCACAAACGTTTGAGTTTCATCTGGCACCTGATGGCGTGCAGCCTCCCGCCCCGGCGACTCACGTATCAATGCAGCAGCAGGAAGCGCTAAGGCCAAATAGCAGCCTGCGCTGAGTACGTAGGTGGTCTGCCAGCCGTTTAGGTCAAGACTGAGCGCACAGAGATAGGGTATGACAGCCTGCCCGACGGCGCCTCCAGAAGCGGTAACACCCAAGGCCAAACCCGGCTTGTGGGTGAACCAGAATCCGACGTTGGCAAACAAAGGTGACGTCACCATGGCGTTACCAAACGCGCCAAACAGGAAGTAGAGGCCGTAAAATTGCCAAATCGAATTCTGTTGGCTCAGCGCCAACAAGCTCCCCGACATTGCAAAGGCAGCGATCAGACCAAACCAGCGAGTGCCAAATCGGTCAGCGATATAGCCCCATAAAATGCCAAAAACGGCCGAAGAAAAGGAGATAACCGTGTAGCCAAGGGATGTTTCGCCTCGACTCCAGCCAAACTCCATCGACAGTGGTTTGAGAAAGACTGAGATTGAGCCTAAGGCACCAAATGCCAGGGCGCTGAGGAGAAATACAGCAAATACCATCACCCAGCCATAAGCAGGGTCTCGGCCTTGTTCAAGTGACGCTGACTGGTTCATACCTCATCGTAACACCGGCTCCAACCGCACAAGACGTTGTAGAGAATTGCTTAACCTGTTACCAGTCTAGATCGTCGGGCACTTCAAACTTCGCATAAAACTCAGCATCAGAACCCGGTTCTGGCGCTGAAGACTCATCCTTGTGGGAGACAATAATGCGCTTCGGGTCGCGCTCTTGAATCTGTTTAGCTACCCTGCCTTCGACAAAATGGTAGAGGCCATCATTGTTTACCACGACTAAGCGGCCGCTGCTCAATGCCTCTAACTGCTGCTTGCTGACGAAAATCTTCTTGATTTTTTTCCCGTGCACAAAGTTGTAAGCCACAGCTTCATCATCACTGACTATAATGCGTTGATCGTTTTGCAAAATTAGTTGCTTTACCTGTGCCTGCAACGCCTTGGCCTGACTCTTCTCATTTCGCTGTTGGGCTAAGGCTTTATCCCGAGCAGCTTTTTCCGCTCGCTGCTGTGCGGCTTTTGCTTTTACCTTATCGGTGGCTGATTGAGACGCGTTACCCGAATGTTTCTTTCCTTTGCTACCCTTGCTCTGCTGGCGTTCAACGTTGGCCTCTGCACGCTTTGCTCGTTCAGCTTTTTTTGCTTGGGCACCGGTTGCCAAGCCTGCCTTTACCAATTGGTCTCTGAGACTTTCAGACACAGCTTTCAATACTCCGTTTCAATATCGCCACTTGCCGCCATTGAGCTAGCATTGGCATCTGTTAACGCCCTTGGTACACAGGTGGTCTTTTTTCAATAAAGGCTCGCATGCCTTCCTTGGCATCTTCTGTGCGTGAGCACAAAACCTGATTTCGATTTTCTACCGCAATCGCCGCCTCAAGCCCCGGCGCGTCAATAGCTACATTAAGACCTTCCTTCGTCAGCCTTAGGCCCATTGGCGAGGCCAGCAACATTTCGTTGGCATAGCGTTGACCCGTCGCCAGCAACTCGGCTTCAGGCACAACCTGAGATACGAGATTGGTACGCAAGCTGCGATCTGCATCGATGAACTTACCCGTCAGCATCAATTCGCTGGCAATTGAAGTACCGACCAAACGCGGCAAAAAGTAACTGGTTCCCATGTCGCAAGCGGATAAACCAAGCTTAATAAAGGCTGCGTTCATTCTAGCCGTATCTGCCGCGATGCGAACATCGCTCGCCAATGCAAAAGCAAATCCACCACCACAAGCCGGCCCTTGGATCAAACTAATGATGGGTTGAGGGCAACGCCGCATCTTGATGTAAACCTCTGCCAAGTAGCCTTGAAAGCCCATACCAGCGCCGAAAGGGCGCGGCTCGTTTGAATCACTAGCCGATTTGATGTCTAAACCCGCACAGAACGCTTTGCCACGCCCGGCCATTAGCACCACGCGGGTCTGGTCGTTTTCCGTCAAATGATCAAAATAGTGGCGCAGTTCCGTCACCATAAGCGTCGTAATGGCGTTCAAGCTTTCAGGCCGGTTGAGCCAGAGCGTGTCGACAGCCCCATCGCGCTCTACGCTCAGCGTTTCGTATTGATCCAATTGCATAATCACCCTCTCCCTATGACTAAAGCTTAGGCAGTCAGCGAAGCGAATACCAGCATCGCCACCACACATAATTCATGCCCAAAATCGAGCTACTTTTGATAGCGTCTATCTTCGATAGATTCACAAGAGGCGTTTCATCGTGGCGAAAAAAGACATACGGCTGGGCGGGCTTCATCACTTGGCACTTGTATGTGAAGACATGCAGCGCACAGTAGATTTCTATACCAACAAAGTAGGACTGACCCTCAAAAAGGGTTTTGATCTGCCCGGTTACGGTCAACATTTCTTTTTTGATATGGGCAATGGCAGCGAGTTGGCCTTCTTTTGGTTTAATGATGCCCAGTCGGCAAAGCCGGGCGTTGCCGCGGTTAAGAATATTGTCGGCAGCCGCCAAGGCAACATCAGTTCTGCTCACGGCTCTATGAATCACGTCGCTTTCAGCGTGCCGGCAGATGACATAGAAGCCTACCGAGACCAGCTGGTTGCACGTGGCGTAGACTGTACGCCCATTGTCGATCACAACGATGTGGTCACCGGCGCCGATGCAGATAGTCACCCTGAAGCGACGAACCGACCGTGGTTACAATCTTTTTATTTTCTCGACCCTGATGGAATCATGTTGGAGTTTTGCGCTGACCTGCAGCCGGGATTGGCTCACACCGATCTGCCCGTTAATGCACAGGGCATCAAATCCGATGGCAGTCCCATTACGGGCGTTAAATCTTAGTCTTCGAGCAATTCGCTGGATTCACTGGCAGCGGTACCAAAAATGCCCTTGGCCATAAGCGATGTTTCCAGACTGCGTCGATAGAGGTAAACGTCTGCCCTCAATTCATGGGCGTCTCGATTGTCCGGCTCGGCTTGCACAGCCATTTCGACCAAATGACAGGCCAATCGAGGATTAAGCTCTTTAAGCCCTTGGCCTCGCTCGGCTAGCGCAGTCGCTCCCCCTGCTAGTTGCGCCATCTCAGTGGCTAGATCCTTGTCTTTAGCTGGTTTCAAATGTGCGGGATTACCATCGTAACAACCGCCATACAGTCGCCAAATGTTGCGCACCACAAACTCGGGCTCATCGTAGGTAGGTTGCATATAAGGCTTTTCCAGATAAGAGGGGTCAAGCTTCACTTCGTGCACAATCTCGTCTAAACGCATGCCTTCGTTCATTCGGGCTACGGTCTCCTGCACCAAAAATTCCAGCGCTTCAGCCACATCTGTTAGCACCCCTTTAATTCGATCCTTGCCCATAATCGGCAAACCGTGGGCGGGCAAAAACAGTTCAACATCCTGCTCTGCCATGGCGCGCATAGCCGCCGCCCACTCCGCCGGGAAACGTTGCACTTTTTGTGGATTGCCTGCGTTCGGGAACGCCCAGATCAAAAAATCTCCAGCACAAATCGCTTTGTGTTTTGGAATATATGACCAAGTGTGATCGTCGGTCTCACCCTTGGCATGCACCAAGTGCACATCGAGCCCACCAATGTGCAGGTCCATCTGCTTTTGGTAAGTCAGATCTGGTTCCGCCGAAGTGCTTGGCAAGAATCGTTCCGCTTCACCGGTAACGTCATAACCGCGCCTTGCGACAGAGCCAAACTGCCGTTTGTTTATGGTTAAGTTATAGCCATTGGTCGCGTTGTAGCGATCAAAACGATTTTTGATGTTCTCATGCCCGACCACACTAGGGCGCGGATGACCGCGTTCTTCAGCATCGCGCAAAAACGTGCCGCATCCGCCCACATGATCCATATGGCCGTGGGTATAAACCAAACTGTGAAAAGGCTCTTTCGACCAATCGCGCACGGCACTCACGACCCGATTCGAGCCTTGCAGGTTGCTGGTATCAAAAACCACCAAGCCCTTGTCAGTTTTAAATAAAATCGAATGTGAGAAGGCTTCGACCATGGCGACGTCGTCTGCCAGCTCTGAAAGCTGAAAATTTATACGATTCAAAGGGCCGACCTCGTCTGTACCCATTCTTCCGTCAATTACGTCTGCGCTAAGTTTTAGAAGGTCGGTCATTTTTAGCTCCTATCAGCGGGACGGCACTGTTCAATTGACCACTCCAAGCAAGTCGCTGATTTTATCTCAACCGTGACATCCATAAACGCTCGATGAGCGTGTATTGCCCCCCGCCACAGCTCTATCCAACAGGACAACACGCTTTGACGGCTGGGTGCCGGTAAGTCGCGCAGGATGCGCAACCCGTTTTGGTGTAATCGAATACAACCATCGACTTGTAAATCTAACGCCAGAGTATCCCCCATGCCGAGCATCATTGTTTCCAAGAAACGTGCAGCATCTCGTACACCACCATCGACACCACCCACTTGGCTCGCCATGACCGGATAGTGTTGCAAGCCCACAAGACGCGCCGCGCGCTTGCCAAGTTCCTCGGCTCGCTGCTGACCGAGCACATCGCAAAGGGCGGAAATGCCGTTGCGAATATATTCCACTGCGTAGTTTCTGTTGGCCTTCGCCAATCGCTCGTCATTCCAGTGGCTCACTGGAGGCGCCGGCTGGCGAGCCGGGTCAAAATCGGGTACTGGCTCGCTAGGCGCAAATTGCAGGCGCTGCTCCGGCGATAGATCGTAGTCAAATTCCTTAAAGTAGCCACACAAACCAAACTGCCCCGTCACGTCTTCAGAAACACACACAAAAGCCAACCGAGGGTTGTGCAGGCTCACACCATTTTGGGCATACCACCCGTGTAAAAAACCCCGACCTGCCTCCTTAGGGATCCCGCATATCGCAGGCCCTGCGTACATCCAGCGCGGGTAACGAAAACGAACCCACGCTTTCGTATCCGATTCCTCCATGTACTCTACGGAGACACCACCAACCCCGTTGGAGAGCACATGATATTTCGCGCAGGCCACTGCATGAGGCAGATCCTCTAATCCAAGCTTGGCAAAACTGGAGAGAAATTTTTCTTCGTGCTGACGACGGAACAGCTTGAACATCCATTCGTAAACGCTTTCGCGACTTTCCTCTACGGCCACCATCAGCTGCAAACCGAGAAAGTACTGATGATGCAACTGGGCCTGCGCAGCAATAGCCGCCGCCTCGCTTTGCTCTGTCTTGTTCATTCTGTCAGTGTCACTGATGCTCACAGTCGTTCTTGCAACCAACTGTCGATCATATCCGACACCTCATCGCGGGCATTGTCCGGCTGCTGCAGGTAGTGGTCGCCTGCAATTATTTCCAGCCGTTTATCCTGCGCCCCTAAAGCATCGTAAATTGCGTGAGCATCTGCTGGAAACACACCGCTGTCTGCATCGCTTTGAATAACTAAAGAGGGTTGAGTAATGCGTGGCAAATGTTTGTCAGCGCTGCAATAGGAGTCACTGAAACTCCACATCGACAACCAAGTACGCAACGTGTTTGTTAACCCTATTCCGCGAGGGCTGTAGTTGGCCGTTTTGGGATCACCGGCATAGCAAAGACCCACCTGACGCCTAGAGGGATCTAGGTTGCCGTCCATCAAACGCAAATCCGCCCAAGTTCGATAGACATTGAATGCGCGATCAGACAGCCCGAGCGGGCGAATGCGTTCCAGCTCGTCGTAGCACCACTGGGTAATCCGATTGTTGCGCTCGACTTGAGCCTGACGGTAGCGAGCCTCGAATTCAGAGGTATAAGGAGGCCCGTTCATTGGGTTATACATATCCAGCTCGACAATCACACTGCTCGGATCAGTTTCATCTGCGATCGAGGGATCGAACCACGCCGTGAGCACTTCAGGGCGGCCGCCATGGGCACACAAGGACACATAAAAATCCGCAGAACTCAGATCATGCAGCGCGTCGGGTATTTTCATATCAGGCGTGGGCTGCATGGTAACCCCCAGAGATTGGGACTGATAGGCCGCCATCAGCGAGCCCCCGCCGGAATTACCAAGCAATACGACCGTTTCAACACCCGCCTGAATTTTTAGCCATTCCACGCCTGCACCGATATCAACCAGTGCGTGCTCCAGCAGAAAGAACGGTTCATTGCCGCGAAAGCGGGTGTTCCAGCCCAAAAATCCGTAGCCGCGCTGAGTCATCAACTCCGCCAGATAGTGTTCGCTGAAGTCCACGTTATAGTGTGTGGCAATAAACGCGATCTTGGGAACACTGTCCGCCGGCGTGTAGTAAAGACCCTGACAGGTTCTGAAACCTGCGCCGTTACGGCGACCCGTCTTAGAATCCAGCGAAACAAATTCGCGCTTGAACGCTGTCATAAACTGCCTCGTGCATTGCGACTAATCGGCAAGAAGTTGCTGGGGAACCGCCGATCAATTTTCTGAACCCAATGTGATTACTACTAATTTGCCATTCAAGGAGTCGGGTAACCAATCAGGTACCTTGGGGCGTAAGCGGGCGAACACGTCATCTACATAGGCTTGGTCATCTAGGACGACCTGAGCGATTCCAGTGAACTGTTCGTTCTTGATCAAGAGGGCTACTGGTTGCCCTGCGCCTTTAAATGCACGCCACCAAAACCCATCGATGCCCATGAAAACCAAATTACCTTCCCGCAAATAATTCACAGGGTAGATACGACCGTCATTGAGCGTAATGACCATAGTGCGGGCGGCGCGCGCGCCTGCCGGCTTCGTCTGAATCTCCTTCACCACTCGTGCATCGACCGTGGCTCTGCGCTGGGGCAACCAAATCGCTACGGCAATGAATGCCGCCAAAGCCGCAACCAACCACACCCGTTTTTTGAGAAGCCAACCGATGATTCGGCTAGCCCCCTTCTATGCGCGGTATAAGAAACACTTCGGCGTGCGCTGGAATCAGTTGTGTCCAGTCATCGCGATATATATGTCCATCAATGGACACCGCGACACCCCTTTCCAGTAGCTGCTCGAACTCAGGGTATCGATCTGTCAACGAGGCCATTAATTCAGCAATGGTCTCGGCATGTACATCTAGAGTATTGCCGAGACCACTATCGACCTGAAGCGTACTGCTTAGGCTAACTCGCATTATCCTGAGCATCGATGGCAGCCAGTACGCGTGGTGGCGACATCGGTGCGTGGCTCATGCGAACACCAGTGGCGTTGGCTATGGCATTTCCTACCGCAGCCAGCGGCGGCACAATCGACGTTTCACCAACCCCTCTGACACCGTAAGGATGCAGCGGGTTCGGTACTTCTAGAATCTTCGTGTCGATAAACGGTAGGTCAGAGCAGACCGGGATTCGGTAGTCCAAGAATCCTGCGTTCTGTAGACAGCCGTCGTCACCGTAGATGTACTCTTCGTTAAGCGCCCAACCGATACCTTGTGTAGCACCACCTTGAAATTGACCCTCTACATAGTCGGGGTTGATCGCCTTGCCCGCGTCTTGAACAACGGTATAGCGTACGATCGTAGAGCGACCCGTTTCAGGATCCACTTCGACATCACAAATATGGCTCGCGAAACCCATACCAGCACCATCAGCAACGACTTCGTTGTGACCAGCAATCGGCCCGCCCGTTCGACCTGACTTAGCAGCAATTTCTTGCAGCGATAATGGCGGTAGATTGCCGTGCCCTTTTCCCGTGGCAATGGCCTGACCGCTTTCCCAAACTACGTCATCCTCAGGAATGCCCCACATCTTGGCCGCGCGCTGCTT
This sequence comes from uncultured Gammaproteobacteria bacterium, assembly GCA_913049565.1. The sequence continues at coordinate 12,588 of CAJWZG010000008.1, read as the reverse complement.
CAATACACTGATGGCGTCGCGAGCCGCAAAAACAGTCGCCATGCCTGACGAAAATGTGCCGCGGCTACCCTCTGTCATATCGTTGTGGCCTAACGAGGTGGTGTCAGCAATATTAGCTCGCACTTGATCGTATGGAATACCCAACTCTTCAGCTGCAATCATCGCCATAGAAGATCTTGAGCCACCTACGTCCACCGTACCCAAGGTTAGGTTCACCGTGCCGTCGACACTGATATTCAGGTCGGTGCAGGTTTGACCGCCGATATTGAACCAGAAACCACAAGCCACACCCCGGCCTTGGTTCTTCTTCAATTTGGCCCGCATATGCGGATGGTCTTTAACCGCTTTTAACGTGTGTTCGATACCAATAGGCCCATAAGTCGGCCCATAAGGTGCCACAGTACCCTCTCGAGCGACGTTCTTGAGCCGCATATCAATCGCACTAATGCCAACTTCCTTGGCCAACTCATCGATCGTGCTCTCAACCGCGAAGGCCGCCATAGGTGCTGATGGCGCCCGGTAGGCTGCTACCTTGGGTCGATTAACGACTACATCCCAACCAATCGATTTGTTGTTTTTGATGTCGTAACAGGCAAATGCGGTCATGCATCCCAACATCGCCCAGTTTCCCGGAAACGCCCCACCTTGGTACCGCATTTCAGCCACTGCAGCGGTAATCGTGCCGTCTTTCTTTGCGCCCATCTTGACGTCTATGGACGTGGAGGATGTTGGCCCTGTCGCGCGAAACACCTCGTCGCGCCCCATTACCAATTTGACAGGACGATTCGCTTTTCGTGACAAGGCTAATGCTACGGGCTCTGCCCAAACATGGGTTTTGCCACCGAAGCCGCCACCGATTTCCGAGGCGGTGACTTTCAACTTCGCGATATCCAATCCCAGCAGCGAAGCGCATACGTTACGGAAAACAAAGTGACCTTGAGTAGTAACCCATAGCTCAGAAGTTCCGTCTGGATTAACCGAGGCCAAACAGGCATGTGGCTCGATATAACCTTGATGTGTTTGCTCAGTTTTGTAGGATTTTTCGATCACAACATCAGCTTCAGCGAAGCCTGCGTCTACATCGCCGTAGCCCATCTGCGTTCGCGCAGAGATGTTTGAAGGTTTGGTCGGTGCAGGTTCAATACCCCGCGTGATAATACGCTCATGGATCACCGGCGCTGACTCGCACATCGCCTCATCCACATCGGTTACATGCGGCAATTTCTTGTACTTCACACTTATCAACTTCAGCGCCTTAACCGCCGTCTGCTCATCGATAGCAGCCACCGCTGCTACGGCGTGACCGTCATAAAGTGCGCGACCCCGGGCCATGCAATTTTCCAATATGTCGGCCAAACCCTGATCTCCACCAGTGAGATCTGGAAGGTCTGCACTGGTGACAATCGCTTTCACACCCGGCAGCTTCTCGGCCTTGCTAGTGTTAATTTTGACGATCTGCGCATGAGCGTGAGGCGATCGCAAAACCCGCGCAACTAGCTGTCCTGGCGCGCTAGCATCTGCACCGTAACGTGCTTTGCCGGTTACCTTGTCGATGCCATCAGGACGGTTGAATCGCGTACCGACGACTTCGTATTTCTTGTCTACGTACTTCTGTTCGTGACCCATTGTTCTTTCTCCCTAATATCCTTGGAACGTTCCCAGCGTCGCTACTTCTTGCGCTTGCTGCTTTTACGCATCTCTTTCGCAGCGTCTTGCACTGCGTGCACGATCTTGTCGTAGCCAGTGCAGCGACACAGGTTGCCCGCTAAGGCATAGCGGATCTCGGTTTCATCCGGGTTGGCGTTGCGATCCAATAACGCTTTGGCGGCAATCAAAAATCCCGGCGTACAGATACCGCATTGCAGAGCGGCATGATCGATAAATTTTTGCTGCAGTATGTGAAGCTCGCCATCTTGCGAGAGACCTTCCACCGTTGTGACGTCGCGCCCCTCGGCTTCGACGCCCAGCACTAGGCATGAGCAAACCAGATTGCCGTCTAGCGTAATGCTGCATGCGCCACAGTCGCCAGTGCCGCAACCTTCCTTGACTCCGGTTAGGCCAACGCGATTACGCAACGCCGTCATCAGGCTTTCATCTGTTGGGCAGGCGAACTGAACTGGGTCGCCGTTAACAGTTGTTGATACGAGTGTTGCATTGCTCATAGGGCACCTCCGGCTCGTTGAAATGCGACTTTTGCGGCGCGTTTAGCTAGCACTCCGGCAACGCGAGTGCGGAACTCTACGGTACCCCGCTTGTCATCGATGGGATTACAGGCTGCGCTGCACGCGATGGCGAGCTTTTCCAGCGCTTTGTCATCTAGCTTGCTACCAACGAGGGCCCGGGCTGCCGCTGGCACCACGACGGCTGTGGGTGCAACCGCACCCAATGCAACCTTGGCTGACTTCACAACACCACGTTCCAACTTCAAACTAATGGCAACACCGACGACAGCAATATCCATCTCGGTTCTTGGGATGAAACGCATGTAGGCATCACCGGTTCGAGCATCGGACTTAGGCAGGGCTATTGCCTCAATCACCTCGCCTTTGGCTAGGCAGGTTTTACCCGGGCCTTGTACAACCTTTTCCACCGGTACCGTGCGTTTCTTCAGCGGTCCAACAATCACCGCTTTAGCTCCGGCTGCAATGAGAGCCGGCACGCTGTCCGCTGCGGGAGAGGCATTGCATAAATTCCCTGCGAGTGTAGCTCTGCCCTGAATTTGGTCAGAACCAATAAGGTTTGCGGCCTCTACCACTCCGGGCCAAGCAGCCTTCAGCCCTTTATGCTCGCCAATGGCAGCCCCAGACACAGCGGCACCAATGGTGAAACCTTTCGCTGTCGTTTGAATTTGATCGATCTTAGGAATGCGTTTGATATCGACGACGAGGTCCGGTTCGACCATGCCCATTTTCAACTTCACCAATAAATCAGTACCCCCAGCAAGCAGAAAGGCAGCGCCCTTCTCTTTGCTCAGCAATCCTGCCGCTTCCTTCGCGGATGCAGGTGTCGCATATCTCATAGTTGTCCCCTCTTAGCGTATGTGAAATCCACGTCAAAATAGTCTCAGAAAAATGACTGTGGCGCACGCGCTGATAGCGACCTGTAAGATAGATAAATCAAACAGATAGATTGTTGGTTTCGTTATGAAAAAAAGAACTTGGGTCTTGCTTACTTTTTGCGCGCTTCTAGGTATCGGTTCTGCACTATTGTTCGAAGGTGATCTGCCCCGCACGGTAGTCGACGCTAAGTACAGTAATGAGGCATCACGTTTTTTGACCATGGAAAACGGTACTCGCGTGCACTATCGAGATCAGGGCAATCCAGATGGTTTGGCAATTGTCTTGGTTCATGGCGCCATGGCATCACTGCACACTTGGGAACCGTGGGTAGACCTGCTCGGCGATCGCTATCGCATCGTTACCCTTGATCTACCTGCTCACGGTTTGACGGGAGCTGCAGCGAATGATGACCCGTCAGCTTACGGCAGTGATGCGCATCAGCAAGCTGTGAGCGCCGTTACCAATGCGCTGAATCTACCGCGCTTCGTGCTTGGCGGTAACTCTATGGGCGGCGGCGTAACATGGCGGTATGCCATAGCTTACCCCGAGCGGGTGCTGGCAATGATTCTCGTGAATGCAGTGCCTGCAGATCGTAACTGGAGCCGGACGTCACCAGCCAGCAGCGAAACGCAAAAAAATTCAGCTCCAGTAGGTTTTGCACTGTTGAGGCAGTCATGGTTTCAGGCAATCGCCCGATACTTGGATCCGAGATGGTTGGTCGCACAAGGACTGCAGTCTGCTTACAACAACTCGCCTGTCGTTGATCAAGGGCTCATCGATCGATACTACGAACTGATTATGCGTGAAGGCACCCGCGAGGCGATTTTAAAACGCAGTCGTGGCGCCTGGAATAGCAGTTCAACGGATTTGTCGGCGCTCACCCAACCAAGCCTTGTTATCTGGGGCGAAAAAGATTCGGTAATACCCGTCGCGGTAGCCTATCAATTCGATCAGCACTTACCTGAGACCTGTACCGTCATCTATGACGACTTGGGACATATTCCTATGGAGGAAGCCCCACAGCGCACGGCAGCCGACGTCGTTGTTTTTCTGGAGCATCACTTTAACCCGCCGAGTCAATCACGCCGGCCAATCCAAACCTGCTTAGAATAGGCACAGCACTCACCGCGCGAGTTAAACAACGCTGTGCCCGCAAAATGCTTTCTGCCCTCAATGCCAATACACCAACCGATGATAACGAGGTCATCGCTGGCATGTACCGGCTGCAGCAGCTTTGCCGTCATACGCCCAAGTAAACCGGTGCGAACACCGCCGGCCAAAAAAGCGAACTGCCCCGGGCAATCTAAAGCCGCCCAAATCACCGGCAACGGCAAAGTTCCATTCTCGCGTTGAAAAGCCGTATCGGGCTGCCATGCGGCGGCGACGCCATCGAAGCCCGCTACGGGTGCGGCAAAAACCCGCAGCCCAACCCCTTCAGGCACATCTGCTCCACAGCAAAAGCAGACCGGATGAAAGCCCAGACCGCTTGTAACCACATTTTCAATGCTGGGATCCAACGCAGCACTTTGCGATCGTGCCACCAGAGCAACCGCAAAGCTTGGGGGATCGAGTATTTCCATCGATAGGTTCACTGGCAGCGCCTCACCGATCAACAAGTCGCCGTGGTACGCCGCGGCTCGGGATTGCTCAGCCTCCATCCGCAGCGGAAGATCCAGAGGGGTCGGCGCCCTTAATGTGACCTCCACTCCCTCCTGCATGGTAGCTTCATCGAGATGCTCGGCTATGAGACCGCTAACATAGCCACCATTCCCAGAACCCGGTGGCCCCTGAAACTGTCGCGGAATCTCGATTGTTGTCTGCATCCCTACCTCTAAAGCCAAACAAACAGTATACGCAATGCCACACAAACTTGACGCCCAGACATTCGCGGTCTACAACATCTTCAGTGTTTGGGGAGGAACTAAGGTGACTGATATCAAAGGCTACACGTCTATCACCGTTGACAGCTTAACGCCGCATATCGGCGCCCAAGTCAGCGGATTAGACTTAGGTGGAGACCTATCGAACGAACAGTTCAGTGAACTTTATCAAGCGTGGCTTGATTGGAAAGTTTTGGTGTTTCGCGATCAACACCTCGACGCCGAGCAACATAAGGCATTTGCTAGGCGCTTTGGCACGCTACATGTGCACCCCATGCAGCACAGCTACGGAGGAGATCCCGAGATTTTGCGTGTCAAAACAACTAAGGACTCCAAGTACACGGCTGGTAACGGTTGGCATACTGATGTCACCTGCGATGAAGTACCACCGATGGCGTCTGCCCTTTACATCAAAGAAACACCGGAACACGGCGGTGGCGACACGCTCTTTGCCAACATGTATTTAGCCTACGACTTACTCAGCGAGACGATGAAGAATTTATTGGCGGACTTAACGGCAGTCCACGATGGCGCACTACCTTATTTGGGGAACTACAAAGTCGCGCCGCCGGACGGTAACGCCTATCCGCGCAATGAGCATCCAATGATCATTACCCACCCCGAGACAGGCAAAAAAGTTCTATTCGTCAACAGCGGCTTTACCTCGCAAATCAAAGGCATGCACCCGTTCGAGAGCAAGAGTTTGTTAAACATGTTGTTCGATCACATTGATCGGACGCATCGGCTGACGTGCCGAGTCGTTTGGCAGCCAAACACGCTAACGCTTTGGGACAATCGCTGCACTCAACACCATGCAGTGTGGGACTACTATCCTGAAAGCCGCTACGGTGAGCGGGTGTCCATTCTCGGAAACGCGCGCCCAGCCGCTTAACGCCAATCTGTTACTCGCTGGCGGAGTCGCTCTCCTTAAGAGCGACCAAGCGCATCCGTTCGTTCTCTCTATTCTGTCCAAGATTCATAATCACTGGACGCATAAGATCTGGGATGAGGCGCATATAGTCAGTGCCTGATCCGCGACTGTCCAAACGTGCCACCCACACCGCTCCTTCGCGTGGGTCAATGAAGGTCTGTTCGCTCTGCTCCGATACCGGCTGCTGATCCATTTCGGTTGGCACTGCCGCGGTGAGTACTGAAGCTGGTTGCCCGGCAGCGTCGACAACGGTCTGGGTTGGTGCTTCTCGCACGACTAGCTGAAAAGTTCGCTGGTAAGTAATCAAGGTTGCGTCGTGGCCTCTTGAGCATGTTCGCCAGTAGCCGTATCCGGAACAAAATGTTGGCATAAAGGCGTAATCCACGCGCTGGTCGTTCGATTCAAACCACCATTCCACAGCATAGTTTTTTGCACTGCATGACGTATCAAAGCCAGCATCAGAGAAGGCTTGCTGAATGATCTTGCTCGCGTTGATCCGTTTTGCGTCAAGGCTGGGTTCGAAGACACAAAAACCTCGACTGGTATCAATATCAGTCAACGCGCTGCTATTGACATAGGCACTTGGTGCGAATGAGGCACAACCGGACAGAATCAACAGCACGGCCAGTGGCCATACCCGAAAGGTAAACTGACGTAACGACATGAGCATTAATCCTCGAGTTGTAAGCTGCTTGGATGTTATCACCACCGATACACAATGCATTCATTTGCGCAGTCAAATCTTGACCTCAGGTCTGCCCCAGAGGTTAGATAGCTCCATGCAACCGACACTGAACAACCAATCGCCAGCCGAGGTGGTCTTTCACTGGCGCTGCAAGCATACGTGGCGACAAGCCTCGAAAAATACATTGTGGTGCTTGCTGGGCTGTAGCATCGGCGATCTGGGTACCATTGCGTATTTTCAGTACACGGGTATACCTTGGCCAGTGTGGGCGATCATGACTTTAGCCATCTGCAATGGGTTGATCACCTCGATAGCCCTGGAAACCGTCGTACTGATGCGCCAAATGGCCCTCAAGCTCGCCTTTAAGACTGCGATAGGTATGTCACTGATTTCCATGATCGGTATGGAGACTGCCATGAACGTGGTTGATGTCGCGGTCACTGGCGGGGCGATGTTAACCATAGGGGTGGTTCCACTGATGCTGCTCGCGGGGTTTTTAGCGCCGTTGCCTTATAACTACTGGCGCCTTAAAGCCTTAGGCGAAGCCTGTCACTAGCGGCTGAGAATCGCCAGCGCGTTAGCCAGCACATACAATCCCCACATCAGTGTCGAACACCCTGCCGTCGCATCCGCAAGCTGCAACAGACTCTCGAGCCTCCGCAATACCAGAAAACGTCGATAACCCCCCCTCTGAACTGACTTCTTACGCCAATTAGAACTCGGCTGTCTGGTCATCGATCTGCAAATTAATTAATAGCCTCTCAAAGCGCAAGAACACGTCGGGGTGAGGAAATCTTGCCAGCGCGCTGATTTAACACTTTGCTCTGCAGCACGGACACCTGCCTAACCAGCCGAGACTAGAGGGTGGGTGTTTCCCGTAGATTTGAGCAGCGCAAGCAGCGCCTAGGAAATATCATCTGGTTCAATCTCGTTCGCCTGAGTGATTTGGGCGCTGACCGCAGACAAGAATATACCGATTACACAAAACACTGGCCTTAACACTGACCACTCCCCTAACCACTTTTCTGCAAATTCGGGTATTTAGTGTCACGTACCGGTGGGGATATATTTTTGCAAGACGATCTCTAACCGGCTTACGCATGGAAGGTTAACCCCAAGCAATTCAGCAACAAACTATTGAACCCATTACCCTGGTTGCCGAGTTGCTGCTGTCTCTAAGCTAATTTTTTGAACTACTTATCTTGCCTACTTTTTGGTTAGTTAGATTTCCGTGTGACTTGAACCGGCAGATGGGTGTAGCCGTTTACAAATGAGGAAAAAGTGCGCTCGGGTTCAGCCTGCACCTCTATCTTGTTAAAACGTTGTAACAACTCTTCCCACAATATGCGTAGCTGAAGTTCAGCAAGTCGATTGCCCATGCACCGATGAATGCCAAATCCGAAGGATAAGTGCTGGCGCGCATTGTGTCGTTCAATATTTAACCTGTCGGGGTCTTCAAAAACAGCAGAGTCGCGATTCCCACTCGCATACCACATCAAAACTTGATCATGCTTCTTGATCGGCTTACCGCCAATCTCGATATCATGATTTGCAGTGCGTCGCATGTAGGCTAACGGCGTCTGCCAACGAATCACTTCAGCCACCATCTGAGGTATAAGCTCAGGGTTTGCAGCGAGCTTCGAAAACTCGTTAGGAAACTTGTTCAAGGCATAAACGCTGCCCGACATCGTATTTCGCGTCGTATCGTTTCCACCCACGATAAGCAGCAGCAGGTTGCCCAGATACTCCATTGGGGATAAGTCCTTCGTGTCCTTGCCGTGAGCCATCATCGAGACCAAGTCGGGCCCCGGGTTCTCTAAACGTTGGGCCTTCAGGCGCTGAAAATACTCCAGACACTCCATGAGTTCATCACGCCTCTGCTCAACGCTTTCGATGAGACCACCGGGCTGGGGTATGGCGAAGGTTATATCCGACCAGCGCGTGAGCTTGCTGCGGTCTTCGAAGGGAAAGTCAAACAAGGTCGCCAGCATCATCGTAGTCAGCTCGACAGACACCGTTTGCACCCAATCAAAGGTTTCACCCTCTGGTAATCCATCAAGAACCGTGCGGGTACGTTGGCGAATCAGCGCTTCCATTTTGCCTAGATTTGTCGGCGAAACAGAACCTGCCACAGTCTTGCGCTGCACATCATGCGTCGGTGGATCCATCGCGATAAACGTGCGGGTCTGAAGCATGCCTTCCGGTAGCTCTGCACCGACCGGGAAACCCAACACTATGCCGTTTTCCGAACTGAAATTTTTCCAATCTGCGTCAACTTTCTTTATGTCTTCATACCGTGTCAAAGACCAGAAGCGCCCTGCCATCTCGGTCTCGTTGAAATGCACAGGACTCTCTTTGCGGAGGCGTGCAAAGTACTCGTGCCACCGGTTTTCGCTAAACAAGCGCGCATTGATGGGCAATATATCCCCTAACGCCACGTCTGACGCAGCCGGCAGAGGGCCTTTCTGATTGGAGCCTTCCGCCGATGGCATGCGCGCGGGTGGCGCAGATTCGCTCAAAGATTCGTTCGAACTGACCGATTGTTCACTCATAACATGCTCTTTTCGCGTTTCGATGACGCTTTTCAATGATGGTGGGTAAGGATCAGTGCCAAAAATGATGGCATGCCCAACAACCGCAAAGCCTGCCGAGAACTTTTTAGGGTGTCAATGCAACCAGCGGGTGCGACTCCCCGATGCATGCTTTAGGCTACCTCCCTTTTCCGTGAATGCATACACCCATGACTGAGAACGCGCCATTTTTGCTAGCTACAGCCCCCGGACGTATAGGCGAGACCATCGGAATCAGCCCTTGGGTGTTCATCGATCAGGTTCAGGTGAATGTCTTTGGTGAAGTTACTCGCTGGCGAACTCCAGGGCACTGCGACCCTGAATACGCAAAGAGCACACCCTATGGGGACACCCTGCTGCATGGCTTTCATGCCATCAGTTTGATTACCCACTTTTACAAAAGCAGCGAGCTTTGGCCCTTGGATGGCAAAGACCCGCTTAACTACGGACTCGACAAAGTGCGCATTCTGCAGCCAATGCTGGTCGGTGATGGCCTCAGGCTGAGATCTCAAATCACGCTGCTAGATGCCCAACTCAAAAAAAGCGGTGACATGCTGCTGAAGACGCAACACGATATCGAGGTCGATGGTCAATCCGGTGTTGCCGTTTACGCCGAGTATTTAACCTACTGGCATGCTGCCTGAGTCGTTTGATTTAGCGATATATTAGTGGACGAACCCAACCAACCCTATAAAGGCGGCCGTCTGCAGCGCGCTGCCGGGGCTACAACCGTCCACGTGGGGTCATTTCGACAGGTGATTGTCAGGCATGGCATTACCATGGGATTGATCGCGTCAGCCTTACTGCTGTTGCCAAGTGCGGCCATCCAGATACAGCAAACCACCGCCAACGCTTTTGAGAATCCGCTAAGGTATTTACTAGCGGCAATGCTGCTGACGTTGTTCTTTTTGTATTACCAGCGAAGAAAAGGTAGCAAGTTCAACGGTCGAAATATGTTGTGGCTTGGATATCTGCTCTACATCAGCGTTGTAGAAGAGCTGGCTTTTCGCCTGCTACTACCGCAAGCATTTAGCGCCGGCATGATGCTGCCTGCTGCCGTCATTCTCAGCAACGCTATCTTCGCCGGCATCCACTATGTGACCCTACGATGGCGCTGGCAGAACTGTCTTTTCGCCTTTGTCGGAGGATTAGGGTTTGCCCACCTGCTAGCCAGCCATGGAAACCTTACCTTGGTCATCTTGGCGCACTGGTTTTTCACATTCCTGAATACACCCACGCCCCCCGGCGGCTATCGCGACAGGTCAAATCACTGACGCATTTGCTTGCGCCCTCTCTCAGATTGGGTATGAATAGGCAGCAACGAAACAGGGGCAGGACTATGACCGAAACACAACTGGGACTCACCAACGACGAAATGCTGAGCACTACGCGAGCAGTGCGAAAGCGCCTAGACTTTGATCGAGAAGTCCCCATGTCGGCTATCAAAGAATGCATGGACCTGGCGGTTCAGGCGCCTTCAGGCTCGAATGCCCAAGGGTGGCAATTTGTGTTTGTCACCGACTCAGACAAGCGCGAAAAAATTGGCGAGTACTATGGTGAAGCGTTTAGCCACTACCGCAACATGCCTTTCGCCATTCATAAGCTGCACTCTGACAGTGCGGACGCATCCTTGGCCACCAGCCAGGAGCGCAGCGCCTCCTCGGCGGACTACCTTGCGGAGAATATGGGCAAGGCTCCGGTTTTGATGATTCCCTGCATTGCAGGACGTATAGATAACGCCGAGGGTGCAAACGCCAGCGCCCAAGCAGGCACCATGGGCTCTATTATTCCAGCGGCTTGGAGTTTCATGCTGGCAGCAAGAGCACGTGGTATCGGAACAGCCTGGACCACCCTGCATCTTGCCCATGAGAAGGCTGTCGCCGATTTGCTCGGAATTCCCTACGACCAATTTACTCAGGTCGCCTTGATACCGATTGCCTATACAAAAGGAACTGACTTTAAAGCTGCCTATCGACCGACAGTGGAGTCGGTAATGCACATCAACGAGTGGTCGTCCTAGGCGCTTTCTTAACCCGGTATTCGGCCCAGGGCGAAGAGCAGCCATGCGGCGCTGCTCAGCACAAGGCCCGACAAAGAAAGAACAAACTTGAGTGGCGTAAGCAGCTCTTTTAGCGCCAGCCAATCTTTGATACTCGTTAACGCCGCGATTTGCACGACGCCCTCTGCTAAGTCACTGGCCACTAACAGCAAAACAAGCGCTCCGATCCAGCCAATTTGCCCTGGTATAACGCGCATTGCTGTACCTAGGAAAAATGCCGCGTATACGCAGGGATACAAAATATCCAATACGCCTGTAATCCACGTATGCGCCCAACGTTGATCGTCGGTCATCACTGCAATAATTCGGCGCGAGTCTTCGGCTATTGAAAAGGTATCGAGCAAGGTTAGGCCAAAAAAGCCCGCCAATACCTAAAACAACACAGCAAGCAGAACTAATAATCCCGCGCTTACCCGCAACCTACGGCCCGTCGCCGTCAGCGCTAAGAAGCGCGAGAGTTGCTTCTATCTTTTACCGTCTAAAATCAGGTTCGCCAACTGGCGACCATGAGTATTTTGCGGAAAATGCCCCGCATCCAGCAGTGCATCAAACCGCGCGCTCATTTTCTCTGCCCACTGCCTGCCCCAAGCCTCGGTGAATACATCATCAGTGCACCCCCAAATGAAGTGACAACCCTTATCCAAAGATGCCCAGTCAAGCAGAGTGCGGTAGTGCAGGGTTTGTGCCGCAGCATTGCCGTTATGGTAGTTGTCCATGGGAATAGACAGTGGGAAACGCCTAAATCCATTAAAACCGGCATCAGGCAGACCCTGATACGGTGCTGAAAACCCGGCGTACATATCCGCTGCATCACCACTCAGTTTAGGGTCTTTACCATCGATGAATGCCGCCATAAAAGATCCAACGTCCATCAAGCCCGAGCTGAGCACCAACAACAAGCCAATATCCGGTGTCTCACGCGCATAGGTACCACCCTCGTGCCAGCCCGCGTTCCAGCGTCTAATCCCCTGCGAATATTCGTATTCAGGATGGTGTAGCCACGTATTCATAATCACGAGATCGGCGAAACGCTCAGGCATCGTCGCCGCCTGAGCAAGTCCAGTGGGACCGCCCCAGTCCTGACAAACCAAGGTAATATTCTGTAAATCAAGCTCTACGATTAGCGAGGTTAGAATCTCCGTGTGGCGAGCTATGGTGTACCAATGAATATCTCGAAACACATGAAGTTGTGCACCGAGCAGTATGGCAACAATAAATTTTTCCCACTCCCGACCCTTGATCCAGTCATACCCATCGATCCAGTATAGAACTGCAAAGATGTTGAGCAAGAGATGAGCATAAGCCTGCATGTTGAAGGCTACAAATGTTGGAGCAGCGATAGACAAGAGTTCTGTTATCCAAAGATGTCCGACATGAATGCCTATCAATGTCAATCCAGTATCT
>CAJWZG010000007.1 GCA_913049565.1 uncultured Gammaproteobacteria bacterium | reverse complement strand
TGGAGCTAGGGTTTGATGCCAAGGTAGCGCTCACGCCAAGCCTTACCCTGGACGTCACCTACAACACCGATTTCGCCCAAGTAGAGGTTGATGAGGTACAGGTGAACCTAGACCGTTTCAGCATCTTTTTGCCCGAAAAACGCCCTTTTTTTCTTGAAAACGCAGGTCAGTTCTCAGTCGGCGATAGGGGCGAAGTGGAGCTCTTCTTTAGCAGGCGTATCGGTTTGGACGCAAACGGATTACCCCAGCCCATCGATGCCGGTGCGCGCCTTTCCGGCAAGATCGGCAGCTCGACAAATGTGGGTGCTTTGCATATGCAAACCGGCGACTCAGAAAATGGCATCGCCGGCTCTAACTTCAGTTTGCTTCGTCTCAATCAAGAGTTTGATAACCGCTCATCGTTAGGCCTTTTGGTCGTGGATAAAGCTGCGGAATTGAAAGCCGATGACAATCAGACGTACGCCGTGGACGGGCGTTTGGGAATTGGTGACGAATGGACATTGTCCGGTTACGTCGCGAAAACCGATACCCCTGGATTATCAGGCGACGATGCTGCTATGCGAATCCGCGCCGACTACAACGTGGAAAGCCTCGATGTATTTCTGAGCTACTCCGAGGTCGGTGACAACTTTAATCCTGAAGTGGGCTTTCTGCGCCGAAAAAACTACGAAAGCGTCTCCAGCATGATTTGGCATCGACGGCGAATGAACGATCGCTGGGGATTGTTTGAGCTACGGCCGCATGTGTTCTTCAAGGGCTATCAGGACGACGAGGGTTTTTATGAGTCGGGTTTTTTGCATGTTGATAATCACTGGGAGTGGACCAATGGCTTTGAACTGCATACAGGTATCAATTTTACCCGTGAGGGTGTCAAGGAGCCTTTCGAAATCAACGAAGGCACATTCGTTCCAATCGGTGAATACGATCACAAAGAGTCGCAAATCGTCGTCATGACCAACCCGCGCAAGGCGCTCAGTGCTTCTGTTACCTCGCGCATTGGCGGTTTTTATGGCGGTCATAGAAATTCCACAGAGCTGAAAGCCAGCTATCGCTTAGCCGAGGCCTTTACCAGCGACTTGAGTTGGAGCAACAACGATATTGATCTGCCAGTACTGAATGGCGACTTTAAGGTAAACGTGGGACGTTTGCGGTTGTCTTATTCGTTCAGTCCTAAGGTGCTGCTACAGGCATTGGTGCAGTACGATGACCGAAGCGATGCTACGGCGATGAACCTGCGCTTCTCTTGGTTGCAAACCGCTAACTCAGGACTGTATCTGGTGTATAACGAACTGGATAACGATGAGTTTATTGGACCATTGGAAAAGCGCCGAGAAATTGCCATCAAATATTCGCGTATTCTCGATCTGCTGTAGGTAGATCACTCGTCAAAACAAACAATCACGGCGGCGTTGGCGATCACAATCGCATCGCCTAGTTTGTCGCCTACGACATGACTGGCGTCGGCGGGTACGTCTAGGCCGCCGATAACGCAGTCAACGGTTACCGTGCCATAGGGCAGTTCAGCAGCAATGGCATTGGTGTCAACCATTTCCGGCTCTGCCACACCGATGCGTACCGTTATTTTCATGTCGCTTGGGGATTTATCTAAAGCGCGAAAAAAGTTCAGGCTTGAGTGACGGATCGCATCTGAGACAGCACGCTTCGCCGCCTTGGTGTAATCCCGCCCGTGGACATCAGCGCCCATGCCCATTTCTGTCACGTATCGAACCAGTGCCACAATCGAAGCTCCTAAATGATTCTCGAAACAACACTACCCGAAACTGCTAAAAACAACTCGGTCTTAAACGTTGGCTGCTTCAAGTTTAGCGTGCCAGCCCTGTGGTTCGGACGCAAAACTGGGGATATAAGCAAACTGAATCAGCAGCACACGTCATGAAAAATTGTACCGTTGAACTAGCGACTACTTATCAGTATTCGGCGTACAATTCTCGCGCCGCGGCCTTCTGCGAAAGCCGTAAGAAAGCGCCGAGGCGTCGCCGATGAGTATTAACCTTCGAACGCAACAACTCAGTTGTAAAGAACTCAGTTGCTAGACACTAAATTGTTGGATGAAACGTCTGCGATGAAAGGGAGCAAAAATAAGGAAACACCGCTCATGATAATGGGTGTGATTGGTTAGGAGGGGCAATGAGCCACGAATTACAGATTTTAGATGGCAGTATGGGAGATGAACTTATTCTTCGAGGGTACACTCCAAGAACAGGGCTGTGGTCGGCCAAGGCTCTAATGAATAGCCCTGAAGCGGTTGCTCAAGTGCACGATGATTACATCGCAGCTGGCGCGAGAATCATCACCACCAACTCTTATTCCACCATTCCAAGTTACCTTGCCAAAGCGGACATGTCCGAGAGCTATCAAGAACTGACTGAGCTTGCAGCGAAGCTCGCGCGGCAGTCTGCGGATCGATCTGACGCGGCCGTCATGGTGGCAGGGTGTCTACCTCCGTTGAGTGAAAGCTATCGTCATGATTTAGTTCCCGAAGACGCTCCGTCGAGAGAGGTATATCGAGAACTGGTCAGCGTGCTTTCGTCCTATGTCGACCTCTACCTCTGTGAAACCATGTCCAATGCGCGGGAAGCTGCGAATGCGGCCTCTGCCGCTCGGGCACTGGATCCGGGTAAATCGCTGTGGGTTGCTTGGACGCTGCACGAAACAGCGGGGAATGGTTTGCGCAGTGGGGAAACGCTGAAGCAGGCGTTGGCCGCGGTGCAAGAATTTGAACCGGACGCGTATTTATTCAACTGCACCTCACCTCAGGCCATCAGCGCCGGAGTTGAAGCATTGGCGTCATTGACGGACAAACCCATAGGCGCTTATCCCAACAGCTTTCATGTGCCGGAAGGATGGACGTTGGATAATGACAAGTCAGTTGAGCGCCGGGAGATGACACAGGAAGATTTCATCGCGTTTTCTCGCGATTGGCGTGAAAAGGGGGCGTCGATTATTGGCGGGTGCTGCGGTATCGGGCCGTCTCATATCGATGCCATGGTCAAGGAATTCAGTCTTTAAACAGTTCGTTTAAACAGTTTTATTGAAATAAGTTTGCCTCACCTGAGGCTGAGGTAAGCAAATGGAAAACCAGCAGATACTCATTGACCGGTTGCCTACAGGTAAGTTGCGCGCTAACGACTATAAAGTTGCCCAAGCTCCAATGCCCGAAGCGGGTCCTGGACAGGTTCTCGTTAAAACCCAAGCCTTCGCGATTACAGCGGGTACGCGAGCGGGTCTGCAGGGTAGTGCTAGCTATGCTGGTGCGCCGGCTGCGGGCCGCGTGATGAATGGTACGGGTGTTGGCGAGGTGGTGGCGTCAAACGACCCAACTATACAAGTGGGAGATCGTGTAACGGCCCCTACCGGCTGGCAGCAATACGTCGCAATTGGCAGTGAACACGTCACCGTTATTGATCCAAACCATAACCCGATTCATTACCTTGGACCCATGGGGGTAAACGGGTTAACCGCCTTTTTCGGTTTGCTCGATGTGGCAAATCCGCAGGCAGGTGAAACGGTTATGGTATCGGCGGCTGCGGGCTCTGTAGGGCACATGGTCGGCCAAATGGCAAAAATTCAAGGCTGTGAGGTGGTCGGCGTTTGCGGCAATGATGATAAATGCAGGCTGCTGGTAGACCAGTTAGGCTTCGATCGAACGGTCAACTACAAAGACGCCAACTATCGACAAAGTCTCAAAGAAGCGACACCCAAGGGGGTCGACGTCTATTTCGATAATACCGGCGGCATGATCTTGGGGTCGGCACTGTTTCGTATGAATGTGGGTGGTCGTATCAGCTGTTGTGGTGTCGTCAGCCAATACGATACGGACACGCCCGAGCCCGGCCCGAAAGGCGTGCCGGGTCTGTTGGTAAACAAGCGTATTCGAATGCAGGGTTTTTTGTTGTTCGACTATGAAGCCCGCTATGCCGAGGCTAGGGGCGTTATTTACGGATGGTTGGAGTCCGACAGACTTAACAGTCTGCAAGATGAAGTGATCGGGCTGGAGGCTGCCCCCGACGCCTTTGTCGACCTGTTGTCCGGCGGTAACGTTGGCACACGGATCGTTCGACTTGACCAATAGCCAACCTTAACCCCGGTGGCAGTTTGGTTTAAACGGTTTTGTTTTGGCTGTGCGCTTGTCGTACTGCACAGTGCCCACACTCAAGTGTTTGCATCGGGTTCGGCCCTAGCGGGTGCAGATATTGAAGCGATTCAAAGAGCCTGCGAAGCACTGGTGCTGGATTACGCCAGTTTTCGTGATGGCGAGCGCGGGGAAGCGCTGGCTGAACTTTTTTCAGTCGACGGCACTCTAGTGGTTAACGGCCAACAGTACGCAGGAAGGCAAGCGTTGTTAGCGCGGTTTGCGTCCCCGTCCAAGCAAATGGTTCGTCACATGATGAGCAATATCCGTATAACCGTGGAGAGCGATTCTACTGCGTCGGGCATCAGTTATGCCCTAATCTTTGTCGGTGAAACCCCGTCCAAATTCCCTACTGCACCCGTCGAGGTATCCGGTTTTGCAGCCATGGGTGAATACCACGATGTGTTTAAGCGCACGGCGAATGGTTGGCGGATTGCGGCGCGACGCTTCGTCCCGATTTTTCTACCCAAGCAACCGTGACCAACGCCATAGGTCTTATCGACTTGGCTGTTATCGCCTTGGTTATGCTCGCGATTACTTGGGCCGGTCATCGGCTGAGCGGTACGATCAATGATCGTCGGGGTTTTTTTCAGGCAGACGGCACAATGCCTTGGTGGGCGGTTTCCGCCAGCATTATTGCCACGGTAGTGAGTGCGGTAACCTTTGTCTCTGTGCCGGCTGCGGTGTTTGCACCTGAAGGCAATCTGACCTATTTCCAAGTCATTCTCGGACTAGCGCTGGGCAAGGTATTGGTTGCTCGTTTGTTGGCCAGACCTTTCTATGAAAGTCAGGGATTGGCTACCAGCTATCAGTACATTGGCTCGCGAATCGATATCCCCACAGGCAGCTTTTCGATGGCGTTGGGGCTTTTGCTCAACACCATTAACTCTGGCGTCAAGCTGCTGACCGCAAGCCTTGTGCTGGATGTAATCAGTGGCTGGGGCTTGGCGGGATGTGCCCTGTTTATCGTCAGCATTAGCGCAGTATGGGGAGCGCTCGCTGGTATCAAAACAGTGATCTGGACAGATTTTTTGTTGTTCGTACTCTTTGCCGTAGGGGCTCTATTTGCTCTGCTTTACCTGCAAGGCGAGATCACCATGCCGCTAGCGCAAGCGCTACTCTGGCTAGATGATCAGGCCAAACTGGTGCTGTTCGACTTCGATAGCGATGTCAGCAAAAGCGGCACAATTTGGGCAGGTGTGATCGGCGCTATTTGTCTGAGCATCGCGCAGGGCAGTACCCAAGGCACGTGGCAACGAGTGAAGGCTTGCCGCTCCGTTGATGAGGCTTGTAAAGCCTTTAATGTTGCTGCCTTGTTTTATGTGGTACATCTGCTGATCTTGGGTGTAGGTCTGGCTTTGTTTGTGTTTTACGGCGAGCGCGGTTTACCGCCCACGGTTGCCGCTGAATTGGCTGACGCGCCAGATCGAATTTTTCCCTACTTCATTGCAACCGAGCTGCCCGTTGGGGTATCTGGCTTGTTCATTGCTGCGATTTTCGCCGCTGCTATCTCAACGTTGGATTCTGCATTGGCAGAAGCTTCGGATTTGACCGTGAATCATCTATATGCAACGTGGCGTATGGGTCGTAGCGAACAGCACTACCTCACCGCATCCCGCTTATTTATGGCGTTGTGGGCACTTGTTTTCTTTGCGTTAGCGCTATTTTTTTCAAGGTACTCGGCTGAAGGTTTGCTACAGCTGACATTCAAGTTACCGAATTACATCTACGGGGCGATATTTGCCACCATCCTTCTGGCGCGACTGGGCATTGGTTCGCTGCAACTCATCCTTGTCGGATTCTTTGTCGCCTGCACGCTGGTCGCTCTGATGGCTTTGAACGATGTCGCGTTTTTTTACTGGTGTCCTGTATCCGGTGGAGCCATGCTGGCCATCGTTTGGCTATTAGATCGCCGGCCCGTTGATTGGTCCGGCGTCGCTGTACGCTGAGCCTGGTTAAGGTCTTTGCATGCCCCGAGACATGTAAGGGCGAGGTCTGTCGGAAGTAGCAGCCGCTGCCGTTGTTTGAGTTGGTTGTGGGGCTGCAGACTGCCTTTGCCCACCAGCCCCGTTGCGGCCCTGCAGTCGCTGACCCGGATGTTGGTTTCTGTTGCCATTGCCGTGGCCAGTGCCATCGAAATGAATGCGACGCTCCACCCGCTTTTGGTGCCAGTACAAAGAATTGTCGTTGAGATGCCACCAACCATTGGGAGCATGACGGTGGCGACTCAACCGGTTGCGGTGGCGATGATGATCCCGCCTGTGCAGATCCATTGCATAGGGGTTGAATGAGCGGCGCCAAGTCTTTCTGTGCAAAGTCCTATCGCGCTCGGCTCTATCGCGCCAAAGTCGAGATGGCCCGTAGCCGCCCCAGCCATAGTGAGAATAACTCGGGTAGTCCCGGTAGACCGCAACGGTTGGGTTTGCAAAAACAGGCGTCTGCCCGAGTTGGGGGCGTTGCCGGGAGTGCAGATAAAACCGCTGATATGAGCGTTGATAATGCCGAGTAGCGGGTTGCGTGGTGATGCGTGGCCCAGCGTGGTAAACCACCTGATCGCGGGTGTGTATAACGCCACGATTCTTTTCAGAATTAGCCATATGTTGGCGCTGGTTGGCCAGTTCCAGCCAAAGAGTCTCTTCTGCTTGCGCGACCGCCTTTGCCAGATGTTGTAGCCAAATCAGGTCTCCACTGATCTGCAGTAGCAGTGTGGGATAGGACATTAGGGCTAGCACTGGGTCGTCGAAAGCCGGCTTCCCAGTAATGCTGTTGGGATCGCTGAGATAGCGTGCTGCCAGCGCGACTTGTTCAGGTTGGACGCTGGCCCGAAAGATCATCTCAATAATCTCGTCAGGATAGTGAATGAGATCCGCAGCCAGCATTTCTATTGCGTCATTATTATCTGAATTGGTGCCTGTGTGAGTGTAGCTTGCAGCGCTCGTTGCTGCCGCCATCAGACAGACAGCGACTGTAAACGGAAATAGATGCATATTGAGCTCCCTGCAAGTGAATGCCGTGATGTGGGGTTTGAGCCCCGAATCGTTGTAGGGATAGTGCGATGCGAAATCTGAACCGTAGCTGAATTACGCCACGAATCGGCAAGGTGCTATAGAGCTAGCGTCCAGGCGAAACAAACGAGTCCGAGGACAAAAATACCGGCTTGTTGCTGTTTTTCAGCTGAGATGGCAGCGAAGTCAATTTTCGCCAGATACCACCCAGCGCAGACCCCGGAAAAAAAACCAAATACGTGTCCGCCGACATCCACCCTGTCAGAGCCGAACCCAGTGAAGGCGAGCATCGCGATCGCAGCAAAGAGCGGAGCAACGCTGCGGCGCCAGTCTTGCTGCCTGAAGGCACCCTTGCGCCACAGTAATGTGGGAGCCAAACCCAAGGCGGCGAAGTTAGCCGTCGAGGCCCCGAGCGCCCGAAAGTTATCTGGGTGAATAAAGGCGTTGACCAGATTCGCCAAGCTCGCGCACCCAAGAATTGCTAACCATCCAATGCCAGAGCCCAGATAGCGGGCGACAAAAAAGCCAAACAAACTGCCAAATAGGCTGTTGCTGAGTATGTGTTCGAGTCCTCCGTGCAGTGTGAGTGCGGTAACGATCCGCCACCACTCGCCTTGTCGCACCGCTTCGCTGTGTAATACGCCGGCTTCAACCAGTGGGCTATCGGAAAACCCCTGTAGCGCAGGTACTGCCCAAATCACGGCCAAAAAGCCCAATACGCCGAGCCAACCGCTATCGACAAAAGGAACCTGCGTTTGTTTTGGGGGTGGTTGGCTGTTTTCGTGCCAGTAAGCATTTAGCTCTACGTGAGCTCTGCGCTGTTCTTGAGGCGGAACCATCAAAGACCAAGGCGCATGGGTAGCGTTCATGTCAACGCGATGAGCGACTTTGACCGCCAGCAAAACCAAACTGGCGTCGCGTATTTCACGCTGATCTTCAGCCCGAAATACCTCTATCCATTGCTCGGCTTCTTCTGTCATGCCAGAAGGGTAGCAGAGATGCTAGTCCGCGGAAAAATGCACCGGGTGTTCTTCTACGTTATGAAATGCCAATGCTTGCACCGCGCTGTACAAGTGGTTGGTGAGTGCCTGGCGGCTCTCGTAGGCGTCAAGAGTTGACCAGCTTAGAGTTTCGCCAACTACGGCATCAAGGCGTTTGCCAAACCTATTACGAGCCTCGCTCAACAATAGGGCCATGCGCAAGGGTTCGGCGATATGTGAGACCAAGTGAAATGCCCGTCGGTTCCTCCCCGGAAAATAGACCGGCACCACATTGGCTCTCGCGTCGCGAATAAGCTTTGCGGCAAAGGTTGTCCAAGGCGCATCAACAACGTTCCCGAAGCCTTTCTTATCAGCGGTCGAAACAAAACCTGAGGGGAAAATCAAAACCGGGATATTTCGCTCGAGGCAATCTTTAGCCACTTTTTTTACGCGGATGTTGTTCTTCATGGCCTCTTTTGTGAGGTTGAAATCCACGGGCAAAAAGTACGGGGCTAAGTCTTTGTCCTGACACAGCATTGAATTGATCAGAATGCGAAAGTCACCGCGAGCCCTCAAAGCTATATCACACAGGGCAAGGCCATCGACGATGCCAAAGGGGTGGTTGGCAACGAAAACTAACGGTCCTTCTCGGATCCTGGTGGTCAAATCAGCTCCGCTGTAGTGACGATCGATACGAGTCGCTTTGAATGCCTCTTCGAAGAACGTTTCTACATTAAAGGGGGGAACCTTAAGGCTACGATAGATGCCTTCAATATGCCTGCGACCGAAGGCGCGCTCGATAGTGGAAACAACGTGCCTGGTCAGCCAAGGATCGTCAGGCTGGACATAGGTGATCTTCGGTTCATCACGAACGTAAGCCGCGAATGCTGGGTCAATCACTGGCACAGACAAAGGTTGGCTCCTATGCAATTCGTTGCATTTTGTTGACAGAAGGTTAGCGCGTTGCGTACCCAATGGACATCTCTGCTCGGTTAAATTTTCATGGCATACGAGGGACTTTACGCTTCCTTTCGGCAGGCTAATCTTCAACAGGCGGGCTATTTCGTTTAGCGACAATTCGTTGACTACATTAGCTTCTTATGGCCTTTCAGCCGGTTGGGGGTTGCAAAACCGTACTCAGTTGCCAATATAGGGATTCGCGCAGCAGCGCTCTTAAACAAACGATAGGTGATATCAATGGAACAACGATCTATGCATCAGGCTTCGGTAGCAAGCTTGTCGACGCTGGAAACCAACAAGGTACTGAAAAACACGTACCTTTTGCTGTCAGCTACCCTGGGTTTCAGTGCCGTTATGGCCGGACTAGCAATGGCGATGAACATCTCGACCAGCGCCTACTTGATCTGTGTGATCGCATCGATGGTACTGGGCATTTTTGTACTTCCTAAAACCGCCAATTCATCTGCAGGGTTGGGTGTGATCTTTCTCGTCACCGGCCTGCTTGGATTCGGGCTTGGACCAGTGATCAGCATGTATCTGTCGCTGGCGAACGGTGCGCAGGTGGTCGGCACGGCATTAGGCGGAACCGCGATGATCTTCTTGGGTCTTGCTGGCTACGCGATGACATCGAAGCGCGACTTCTCCTTCATGGGCGGATTTGTCGTGATCGGCATGATGGTAATGTTGGTCGGCATTATCGCTAATCTCTTTATGCAGCTGCCGCTGCTGTCGGTAATTATCTCAGGCGGCATTATCATGCTGATGAGCGCGATGATCTTGATGCAAATTGGTTCAATCGTTAACGGCGGTGAGACGAACTACATCATGGCCACGTACAGCCTTTATCTGAGTATCTTCAACATCTTTATCAGCTTGCTTCAACTGCTGGGCATTTTCGGCGGTGACGACTAAATAACGCAATGAGCAGCACGCTTGCTTGAAAGAGGGCAAGCATTCAGCGAGGTAGACCTTGCTGGGCGTAAACCCGGTAGTGATCACACCCAGTGTTAGGTCAGCCGGGTTTTTTTATGCCGCTTAGCAGAGCATGTCAGTGAAAGAACGCGGAGACTACGATGGACTGGATGCAAATTTTGGCCGCAGTCGCTTGCGGTATGATGTTGTTCGCCATTTGGCCGGCTTTGAAGCGCTGGCGCGAAAATCCGGTAGAGGCTCAAGCTGGCGACTGGTCAACAGCAATGTTTATTATTGGGCTAGTGATGTTGTTCGTGCTGCTGCTCATATGGTCGGTACAGTAGCGAACCACAAAATTCTTACTTGCCGGTAAGCGCTGTGTACACCTTGGTGAGTTGATCCGGCAGGTCTTCCATATCCTCGATAATCATATAGCGCTCATCCGGGCACATTCGTTTTAAGTAATCGTGTCCTGATTTGTCTACAGTCATGCAAAAAGTCTCAATGCCTTTTTGCTGCGATTCTTGCAAAGCCTTGGCGGTATCCTCAACGCCGTAGTCATGATTGCCTCGAACAGGACCGTAGTCGCAGTCTTGAGGAAAGCCATCACTGATTACCATCAACACTTTCATGGCACTGCCGGTATTCATCAGTTTTTGCGCTGTGTGTCGAATGGCTGGCCCCATGCGTGTAGATCCTTTGGGGGTCATTGCTGCAATGCTCTTTAACGTTGCCTGAGAGAACCCATCATCCGGCTCTTTGGCAATGTATAGCTCGACGTTGTCCTTGCTGTAACCTGAAAAACCGTAGATACCATAGCTATCGCCCAGAGCCTCGAGAGCTGCCGCCATGACGACCATGGCCTCGCGCTCAAGATCGATGATCTTGCGTCCGGGATCCTCTTGTTCTTCCTCAATATCATCGAAACTGGCATACCATCCCGCCCGTGTATCCGCTTCGTCCTCTTCGTAGTTAGACCAGTCCTTGGGTTCAGGTGGGAGAATAGGGTCGTCGGTGGAGGCGGACAGATCAACTAAAAAGATGGCGCTGACATCGCGCTGCACGCGTTCTTTGCGCGAATACACGCGTTCGTTGGGGCTTTGCCCCGCGCGAATATCCTGTCGGGCTTCGATCACTGCGTTCAAATCAAGCTCGTCACCGTCCTGCACGCGCCTAATCCGTTCCAATCCAGTTGGTCGTATTTGCTCTAGCTGACGTTGCACTGTGTTTTGGTAGGCTCGGATCACGGCTTTTAGCGGCGTAATGTCATCGTCACCATCGGTTGCCAGTGGCTGTTCGAACACCCGGCACCAAGCCCGAAGATAGTGATGGTTGAGATAGTCCCACTCGTCATAGCGGAAACTTCGGGCGTCCCCTTGGGCTTTGCCTAATGCGTGGGCCACGGCAGAGCGCTCCATATCGACGCGCCTCTTTAAAGTATCACGCTCCTCTTTCATCTCTTTAATTTCGAGGTCAATTTGACGTTGGCTACCATCGCCTGCCTCCCCGTAAACGGCCTCCTCCTCTTGGCCCGTGGGAATTTCCGTGGCCATAGATTGGCTGAGCTGTTCGTTGATGTCTTCGAGTTCCTCTTCCCATTCCTCGACGCGCTGCTCACGGTTTAGCCAGTCAACCAATGACTCCTCTGCTTCACGATAGTCACCGTCTTCTGTGGCGTAATAAGCCAGCACCGCGTCATATTGGCGGCACAAGGCTTCAGCACTGTCGTAAACCGACAGGGCGTGCTTGCTATGGTTTTGCAGAGCCTCGTTTAGGGTTTGTTCGCAGGGTCCGTCAGCCAGGGATAGCGCCTCTCCCATGCGCCATCGCTTAGCGCGGGATAATAGGTCTAATGGTCTGGGGCTGGTCAGAAGGTGCGCATGGTGGATCCGCATGTGCTTTATCAAGCCAGGGTAGCTGCGTTGCAGGTGGGCCTGTATGCGCGTTTCCTCGAATAACAAAAACAGGTCCTCTGCCAGCGCCGGTAGCGAAAAGCTGTCGAACAGCAACCGGTAGTCACCAGTTCGAGGCCCTGCGTTGGCATCTGGTTGGTGTCGTGTGGCCAGATCGGGAAGCTGGGTTAGTGCCGTTTCCATGCGAAATCCAAGCGTATCGCACTCTCGCAACCCGATTTGCTCCATGACCAGCACTCGGTAGGCGCTGGCGTCACTGGAGGTAACGGATTCTGGTAAAAACAAAGTATCGCTGTTTTGGCCGCTGTCAGCCGCGTTGAGCTGTAGTCTAGGGTTCGATGCAAACTCTTGGCTGCTCCGAATATGCAGGTAACGCCCGGCAATACCTTCGGCGAATAAAGTTAAAGCAGACTCCACGTCCGCAAGGGCAACCACGGGCTCATCGGTCTGCTCTAAGTTCTGCTTCATTGATTCGGCTGTTACGGCTTCCGACATCGTACGAGGCAGCCTCAGGGCAAAATGACGTCGACGATATCGGCTACGGCTTGCTGCACGCTAGCGTCATCTGAAATTGCGCTGATAATTGAGGCGGTTGCGGCTCGTCTTGGCGCAATGCCAGCGGCAATAAGTTCGCCGGTGTAGATCAACAGGCGCGTGCTGACACCCTCCTCGAACCCGTGTTGTTTAAGGTTGCGCACCCGCTCGCCGATCACGGCTAATCTTTCCGCGGTATTGGCTTCGACACCAGACTCGTGTTGGATGATCTGGGTTTCGGTTGCAACATCAGGGTAATCGAATTCTAGGCTCACGAAACGCTGTCGTGTGCTGGGCTTTAGATCTTTAAGCACACTTTGATAACCTGGGTTGTAGGAGATCACTAACAAAAAGTCAGGATGGGCGTCGAGCAACTCGCCGGTTTTATCGATAGGCAATATGCGTCTGTGATCGGTTAGCGAGTGAATCAAAACCGTAGTGTCTTTGCGCGCTTCGACGACTTCATCGAGATAGCAAATCGCACCCGTTCTTACTGCGCGAGTCAGCGGGCCATCCGACCAGACTGTTTCATCACCTTTGAGTAGGTAGCGTCCTACCATATCCGTAGCCGTGAGATCCTCATGACATGACACGGTCAGCAATGGTACCTCGGGGCGCTCTGAGGCTGTCCGAGCGTTATCCAAATGCCAACTCATATGCTCGACGAATCGCGTCTTGCCACAACCCGTTGGACCCTTAAGAAGAATAGGAAGTCTTGAAACATAAGCGGCCTGAAACACGTCTACCT
The DNA here is from genome assembly GCA_913049565.1 of uncultured Gammaproteobacteria bacterium. Next base: position 15,941 of record CAJWZG010000007.1, on the reverse strand, counting down.
CATCTGCCAAGGGCAGGTAGTAGGGGGCCTGGTCGCTATGTAGGGCGGTATTGTTTTGATTCATATTCGGCCTAATGAAAACAATTGATTGCGCTGTGGACGCTTGTCAAAGTCGAGCATGCGATCAAATGCGTGCAGAGTCTGTGAAGATTGGTGCTATCTCAGCAAGAAAACGAAGCTGATTCACCGCTTGTCGGTATATGCCGGCGTTGTAAACTTGGGGAAAAGAAAGAGATACCGCCTTGACAGATACAGACCAACTGTTGGAAGCAACCACCGCACTGATTTTGCCGCTGCTACATGCACTAGACGCGTTAAATCAGGCAGGCAGGCTGATGCATCCACCCGCCTTGCAGGAAGTTGTGGAAGCGATTGTCCAATATCGCGAACCCCTCGAGGAGGGTCGGCAAATCTTTACTCAAGCACAGTGGCCCGAGCATCTGGAGGCCTTCACCCTGCACGCAAACATGGCGACTACGTTGGCACTGCGGGCCTTTGACGGCTTCGACTCAGCTCTGGAGGAAGCCGAACCCCCCATGGCCGCGTATCGAGCGATGGGCCTAGCGACCCAAGCCTATGCCGCAGCTTATCCTCTAGCCGCTATGTTACCGCCAGTGAATCGTTTTTATCTCGAAGCCGATGCGCGCGATGACGAAGAACTGCAACAAAAACTCATGCAGGTAGATCCGCAGCAGCCCAATGTGGGTGTTATGCATGCGGAAAATGCATCGGACCAGCGTGGCGGTTTCTCGGTATATGTGCCCGAGTACTGTCAGGGCGAAGCATTGCCCTTAGTGGTGGCACTTCACGGGGGGAGCGGCCACGGGCGACAGTTTTTGTGGTCTTGGCTGCGTGCAGTGCGATCTGATCCCTGTATCTTGATTGCGCCAACATCGACGGAGCGGACGTGGTCGCTGATGAATCCTGAGAACGATAGTCAGCGTTTACATGCGCTCGTGGCCTATGCGAAGGAGCACTGGACCATTGATCCGGATCGTATTTTGCTGACGGGTATGTCCGATGGAGGCACTTTCAGCTATGTCAGTGGGCTGCAGGCAGATTCTCCTTTTTCCCATCTGGCGCCTTGCTCGGCATCTTTTCATCCAATGCTGATGGAGGTCGTGGATCCTGAACGCGTACAGGGTTTACCGATCTACCTGATGCATGGAGCACTGGATTGGATGTTCCCCGTCAGCGTTGCACAAGAGGCCGATAGCGCTCTCACCGCGGCGGGCGCAAAGGTGGTGTATCGTGAAATTGCTAATTTGTCGCACACCTACCCCCAGGAGGAAAACCCAGCAATTTTGCGGTGGCTCAGCGCATCAGCGCAGCCGAATCACTAAAGCAAACGCTTCAGCAGAGGAAGAGAACTATCCGCATCATAGGTTATAGCGCTGAGTACGCCGCAGACTTTGCACGGTTGAATTATCAGTGGATCGAGCAGTACTTTCGTGTCGAAGCGGAAGACCGTGCAGCCTTAGATTACCCCGAAGCCTACGCCGTCGAGCCTGGCGGTGAGATTTTCTTTCTACTGATGGAGACTGAAGTAGTGGGGACAGTCGCCATGGTGCCTAAGGCTTATGATGACGCAGGCGAGGTGTCGCGGTTTGAATTGGCGAAAATGGCAGTGGATCCAAAACAGCAAGGCCAGGGGCTTGGCAAGCAATTGCTCGCGCATGCCATCGAGTACGCTAAAAACTTTGGCGCGGCGCAAGTGGTTTTGTCTACCAACAACATTCTTTCGCCGGCGATGGCCGTCTATCGGGGCGCCGGGTTTATCGAACAGCCCGCAGCGAAAGACGAGCGCTATGAACGCAGCAATACCTTCATGGTGCTGGAGTTGACCTAAAAGTCGCGACTGGTGCTCTGATTAGTCGGTGAGCGGGTGGCTGTTTCGGCGCTGACTTGCGTTTATTTCATAGCGAGCGAGCAGTACCAGTCCAAGGCAGGTCCAGGCCACGATAGTCAGCCATTCCTGAGGCCACTGCAGCGAGCTATCGCTCCATGGCAGGAAGGCATTTAACAAGCCAAACGACAAGACCACGGCACTATAACCAACTAAGCGAGGGTGGCTAACTTTGAACGGTCGAGGCATATCGGGTTCAGTGCGTCGCAGCACGAGAAACGAAATGGCGACGAAGAGAAACGCTACCGTGGTTGCAAAGCTGCCGCTGTTGATGAGCCAAACTAAAACCGTTCGACCAAAGAAAGGGGCGATCATACTCAGTAAGCCAATTGCCAAGATTCCGACGTAAGGTGTTTTATAGGTTGGGTGCAGACGAGCAAATGCGGATGGTACATGCCCTGACTTCGCTAAGGCATACAAGACTCGCGAACCGCCAACGACGAAGGCATTCCAGCTGGTCATAATGCCGCCGATACCACCCAACACTAATAGTGTGCCTGCCCAGGGTTGCTGCCAAAGTGCTGACGCAGCGTCGGCGGTAGGCATGCCACTGGCAGCTCGAGATGGCGCGTTCAAACCTAGGCCGACAGCAAAGGCGACGAGCACATACCAGATCACTGCGCAGGCCACAGATATCACTAAAAGGCGGCCAATCGTGTTGGGAGGTAAGTCGATCTCTTCCGCTGATTGCGGGATCACATCAAAGCCTACCAGTAGCGCTGGCACCATTATCAGAACGGCAATGATGCCCGTTGAAGGTTCGGCGATGAACGGTTTGGCGTTGTCGATTTCGCCAAACACGATGGCGCCCGAAATAAGGAGCAGGCCAGAGACTAAAATAACGGCGGTAACAATAGATTGCAGCACGGCAACTGTGCGAATGCCTATGACATTAATCCAAGTGACGAGGGCTGCCGCGCCTGAGCCGACAAGTACGAAACCCAAATCGACATCGCTTTCGAGAAAAGTCCATAACTTACCCATGCGAATACTCGGGAACAGGTACTCGACAGCAGTGGGCAGAGCAATAGCCTCGAATAAGCAGACATTGACGTACGAAAACAGTAATGCCCAAGTGCAAGCGAAGGACCATCGCGGCCCTAAGGCGCGCAACGTATAAATATGCTCGCCTCCTGCCTTGGGCATTGCCGATGCCAGCTCGCTATAGGTTAAACCAATAAGCGCTACCGCCAGGCCGCCTACTGTGAAAGCGATGAGCGTGCCGACGGTACCTGCATCAGTTAGCCAAGTTCCCGTCATCAGCACCCAGCTCCAACCTATCATTGCACCGAAGGCCAGTGCTATCACCTCGCGGGATTTCAGAACCTTTGCAAGCTTCGTTGGATGCGGCGTTGATTCAGACATGGTCGATCTCGCTGATGGATTTCATCACCGATACTACGGATTAGCGGACCAAAGTGGGTGAGAAAAATCACGCAGATAGGACAGGTGGCACTGCTATGCTATCGGAATGGAAAATAGTAGGAGCCAGCCGTGTCCCAGACGTTGACCTTCCAACACCGACACAAAACCTTTGAATTCATGCTAACTGATGACGGCGCTATCGAGCTGTGGCTTGACGGGTGCTTGCGCAAACGACGTGACGCGTCAGATAAGCAACCGCAATATGTCTGGACCAATGTTGAACTTGAGTGGGAAGAGCATCATTACATCGAAGCGAGATATTGGGCCGATAGTGGTGAGCTGAAGATCACGGTGAATGGTGACCCGTTGCTGCAGCAAACCCTAACATCCCATTAATATTGGATGCGCCGTGACACCCGATCCTAAAGGTTCTGACCAACTGGCAATCTTTGCTCAGCAAGGGTTTGTTGTGCTGCGAAACGTCATAGACAAGCGCGTTAGAACTGAGCTTGTCGAGCAGATTATGGACAACATCGACCCTCTGGTCGGGCCGGCTGAGTTTGAAGCAGATGTAGGGTATCCCGGTGCACCTGACGATCGCTCCGCCCCGGGTGGCAAGACGCCCAGGCGACTGTTACATGCCTACACGCGTTCCGAGGCGCTGAAGGCGTTAGCGATACAACCAGAGGTTGTCGCGGTGTTGCACCAATTGTTAAATGGATCAGTGCATCTATCCCAGTGTCACCATAACTGTGTCATGACCAAACACCCGGGTTTCAGTAGTGCGACTTTATGGCATCAAGATGTGAGGTATTGGTCTTACGAACGCCCGGAGCTGGTTTCAGCATGGTTTGCCTTGGGAAGAGAGTCGAGAGCCAACGGTGCCCTGTCTGTCATACCGGGTAGCCACTTATTGGATTTTGAAGCCCAGCGGCTCGATGCCGATTTGTTTTTGCGCCCTGAACTGGGTGAAAATCAGAGTCTTATAGCGCAAGCACAGGTCGTAGAGCTAAACGCCGGGGATGTACTTTTGTTTCATTGCCGCTTATTGCATGCAGCCGGGCAGAACCAAACGGATTCGGTCAAGCTTTCGGCGGTGTTTACCTACCATGGTCAGGACAACCTTGCTCGGGTAGGAACGCGTTCGGATCGATTCCCAAGCATTGACGTGGGAACAACAACGACCAGCTGAACACGGACGGCATATTGCGGCATAAGAATAAAATGGGGGCGGTCATGCATGACGAATCGGAAAATGATCAGAGAACGGGGGACGGAGTATCCGATAGAGAATCAGACGCTCAGTTTGAAGACTTCGCCTCGGCCATGCAGGATGTTCAGCCACTCAACCAGCGTCGGCAGACTGTCACCTCACAAAGTCGCGTTGCCAGCGATGGCCTTGAGGCTCGGCGTCGAGCGGCGGAAGAGTTTCAAGCCGAGGAGGATGAAGCTAACTTTCTGACTTTGGGAGAGGTGGAATCTCTAGATCCGCTTGAAGTGCTGGAATGGCGTCAGGACGGGATACAGCTAGCAGTGTTCGACAAACTGCGCAAAGGTGGCTACGAGATTGCCCGAGAACTTGACTTGCACCAACGCACAGTAAAGGAGGCTCGAAGCGACCTGTACCAACTGCTAAATAAAGCCCACGACAATAACTGGCGATGTGTGTTGATAAGCCACGGCAAGGGAGTGCGCAGTGCAACCCCTGCAAGGCTCAAAAGCTACGTTGCGCATTGGTTAACTCAACATCCCTTGGTACTGGCTTTTTGCTCGGCGCAGAGGCACCGAGGCGGTACAGGCGCTGTTTACGCGTTGGTCAAGAAATCGGCCGCTAGTCGCGAGGAAAATCGCGAGCGATTCGGGCAGAAAAGCGACACGCCGTAGGGCGCATCTTAATCGCAGCGATAGGCTTTGAAGCTGGCTGTACCCTTGCTGACCTTTCCGGTTTGCACCAGATCTGTGGCACCCAGGTCAGCAGCGCGGTTGCGTGCCAACACGATCAGCTCCTCTTTTACTTTGTCGGAAGAGCGATCTACCAGAACTTTGTTCTTTGTCTGGCTGGCCACGTCGCCAACCAAGGTGCAGCTCCTAACATCTTGCGCCGAACTCTGCGCAACCCCACTTCCTTCCTCGCTGAGGGAAACATAAGTGCAGCCAGTCAGGCATAAGCAAAGCAAAAGTGCAGTCATCCATCTGGTGGTCTGTTTCATCAAGATTCTCTGAGGCTATGGTATTTGGTTGCAGCAAGGGTACATCAATGCGGGTGGTCAGACTCTACCCTTACCAAGTTCGAGTATGCCTCGTCCGATATTCAAACGCAGTACGTCGCTGGCGCCTTCGGCTAAGCGCCACGCACGAACTTTTTTATAGAGTATCGCCAGCGGGTGATCGTCGATCAGCGCGCCTCCGCCAACTAACTGAATCGCCGTGTCTACTGCCTCACCGATACTCTCTGTTGCAAACACCTTGCACGCCATGCCCTCGTTAACGATGTTTTCCCCAGTATCGGCTAAGCGCGCCGTGCGATACAGCATACTTCGCACGGCGAACGCTTTGATGCGTAAGTTTGCGTATTGCCAGCGCACGACGTCTTTATCACCTCTCGCGGCGCCACTTTTATCCGAACTGAGCAAGTGTGATTGCAAGAGATTGATCACCCAGATCAGGTAACCACTTGCCTGTGCTGCAAACAACAAGCGCACGTCGCCAATTTGTTGCATGGCCTTGGGTAAGCCCTGGCCGGGTTCGCCGATCACGTGACCTAAAGGTACACGCACCTTGTCAAAGCGGAATGCCGCGTGATGGCTACCGTCCAAGGAGTTGAATCGCTTGTCTAAAATGACGCCGTCGGTTCGGGTGTCGATGACCACCATGGAAGGCCCATGATTCTCAATGCGCACTAGGGTATTGATAAAGTCCGCATCGGCACCGCCGGTTACGTAGGATTTTTGGCCGTTGACCACCAGTTGGTCGCCGTCGATAACTGCTGCGGTTGGTTCGGCATCATCGGGTTCGGTGAAGCCGAAGCTGCCGCGTTTTTCGCCAGCCAGTAGCGGGCTTAAATGCGTTGATGCCAGCGGCTCTCCCACACTGCCGAGCACTCCGGGGCTTGGCCCGAATACGGCGTCCAACGCGGGCGGATTCGCAGCAGCCAACGTCTCACGAGCAACACAAAGGGCCAGTTGTCTACTGTTTCGGCTGATGTCGCTTCCCGGCTGAGTCAGAGCGAATAACCCAGCTTTTTTCGAGGCTTCGCGAATCTTGATTGCCGCCTGATCCCCGGCGATGTCAGCCAGCGGCAACATCTGATCGTTAGCAAAGGCCTCGCAGTCATCGCGGAGTTTGATCAGTTCAGGACTCAGTTGTTCGGGCATGATCGCTCCTTAAATCTTAGACATTTGGCGCAATGGTGAGCACCACAATGATTAGGGTTAAAAATACCATCGTTCCAACGGCGTAGAAGAGTAATGATTCCCGCTGGACATGTTGCTGCACCAGTGCTTCCACCTCTTCAGGGCTACGCGCTGAGGTACTGGATGTAATTCGATAGCGGGTAACATCCCCTGCTCGTGTGGGTAATTTTACGAACAACTCAGGCGTGGCCTCGAGGCGTCTAGCAACCTCAGCAAAGCTGATGCCTGTCTGTTTGGCGATTTGGGTTGGATGCAGTGCCGGGCTGCCTTGTTCAATAAAGCAGTAGTACATGTCGAGTAGCAAACGAGATTTGCCGCGAAAACGAAATTCTAAGGTGGGTATGCCAAGCATGGTTTTTTCCGCAACGAAAAAAATATCAGTATAGACCAAGGAGATTTTGGGGCTAGACTCCTAACGTTCGGCAATTAGCATTGCGCGCAGAGGAGCGGGTAAGCCCTCGACTGTTAAGGCTTTATTCGCTGGGTCCAGTGCCTTGTCCAGCGACTCGAAATGCATCCAAGGCGTTGTACGCTGCTCATCATGCGTTGTCGGGCTCACATCGACGAGCTGAATATTTCGATAGCCTGCGTTGTGCATCCACTGGCGTAAATCAACAAGGTTAGGTACGACGCCAATATTGCGCATGCGGGCATAGCGTCCCTCGGGATACAAACTCTGATTCGCGTCGACTACCAAGGTTTCCATCACGCACCGGCCATTGGGATCGGTTAAGGCGTACATTTGCTGAATATGCTCTTGAGGATCTTTTCGGTGATACAGCACACCCATGCTGAGTACCCAATCAAACGCAGTAGTGCTGGGTACCTCCTCGATGCCGAGCGGCAGCACCCAATGGTTTGGGTGATGGAACAGTCGCTGCAACGCGCGATGCTGCATACAAAAAACCAATGTAGGGTCAATGTTCACCACAGCCTTGGCCCCCGCTCCCAACATACGCCAGCCGAAGTAACCATTGCCTCCGCCGATGTCGAGAACAGTTTTGTTCGCAACAGAGCCCAAGGCGGGCGCTAGGCGCCTCCACTTGTAGTTCGAGCGCCATTCGGTATCGATGTATATTGACCCGATTTGGAACGGACCTTTACGCCACGGGTGCAGCTCTTTCAGGCAGCTCTCGAGCGTTTCGAGCTGCTCTGGACTGGCAGATATCTCGCCGCCTACCGCGTCCTTAGTCAAATCTAAGTTGCTCAGTTTTAGAGCTGGTATGCGTTCAATAGCCGCCTGCCAACGCAGGAAATCACCGTGATGATCGCCACTGAAGCGCTGCTGCGCTCGCTCGATCGGCCAATCGTCTAGCCAGTCAGGCCAGTTACTCGCTCGGGTCATGCAGTACTTGTGTCGGAGATGCTGCGAAGGAAACCCAGTTCATGCACATAAACCAGGGCAGAATATGTTGAAAGCCCGCTTTGCTGAGGCGCTGCGTATGCTTTTCAGGCGTTTCTACTCTCATCACGTTCTCCAGCGCCTGACGTTTCTGGCTAACTTCCATTTCGCTGTAGCCATTTGCGCGCTTCCACGCCAGATGAGTTGAATCAAAAAACCTTTGTTGATCAGAGTTTGGATCCTGCACTTTCTCAGATAACAACAGCAGGCCTGCAGGATCCATTTGTTGAGCAATATCTGTCAGAAGTTGGTCGCGATCTTCAGGGTCGAGAAATTGCACCACGAAGTTTAGCATCACAACTCGTGCGCCACTGATGTCAGTCTTCATCAAGTCCTCGCAACGAAAACTCATGCGCGGGTCGTTAATCGTGCGCCTTGCTTGATCAATCATCGCCGAGGAATTGTCCACTCCGACAATCCGCACGTCTGATTTGTTGCATTGCGACAACAAGGCTAGAGAACTGGCACCTAATGAACAACCTAGATCGAAAGCCGTCGCACCGCAGTTCATATGACGGGCTGCGATCAGTCCGCCCATGGGAATCACCAGCTCATAACCGGGCACCGAGCGTCGAATCATGTCAGGGAAGACATCGACCACCGCTTCATCAAAGGCAAAGTCGACTATATGTTGTTGAGATTTGGCGAAAATAGTGTCCTGCATAGCGGTTCCTGTTGATGAAGGGCGATTGTCCAAGTGCTTCAGTAACAATCACAAGGATCGGTAGATAGATATTTCTAGATGCGCAACAGCTTACGAGCCCTACGCTAGATTCGCTAAATCGGCGGAAGCGGGCAACCCAGAGTAACTGCGACGCCTTTTATCACCGAAAATTCGTCGCCGGTTAGTTTGTTATCGGCGTTCACAACGCTGGCGCACGCATCTAAGAAGCGCTCCTGTAGTGCCGGGTTGAGTTCTCTTAGATGCTCAAGCGCCTGATTTAGTGCCTGATGATCAAAGTACTCAAGTTTGATCATAGGTAAATCGCCACCCCAGATTTTTTGGCCACGTTGATACGCCACTCTTCGTTCGTTTTCATTCGAGGATCCCACCGTTGCCAACAACGACAGAATCAAGGTCACCTGCTTGGAAACCCTACCGGGTCGTGCGATGCGCCCTCTGCTTCTTTGCGGTTTAACAAAGTGCGCATAAAGTTCTTGCGTAATCATCCGATGCGCGACCCATTCAAAAAGGTCTACCGCTTGATCAGCCACAATTAATTTGGCGGTTAGGTCGTAAAAGCGCAGGTATTGCTGATGCGACATCTCTTTAAGGGTGGGCATCGCCCGTTCAAGATGCAGTAATTTGTGCCGTTGATTCTGACTGCTGAGGCGCTGAAAGAGGGCGGGAACTAATGGCGGCACGCCATTTTCTGCCCGTTGGCCGATAAGCCGCAACTGCTCTGCTTGAACGGATTCATTTTTGCTCAACAGCATGGCGTAAACCATGGCTCGAGCCTCGAATGTGTCATGACTGGATTCGCTCAAGCTAGGATCAGCAGTATCGATCATCTGCTGGGCTGCCGCTAAGTTCGCGCTGCCGCTAAACTGGCTAATGGGTCCGGTCGATTGGCCACCGCTGAAATTGGAGGCTCCTGCAGGGGCAGGGTTATCGGGGAGTGACGGTTGTATTTGCGATGCGGGTGTTGGTGCCCAGTTTGGATCAAGTGCCTTGATGCGAGCTTCCAATGGTGGATGAGTTGCCATCATGCTGCTGAACGATCTGATCGCACCAAAAAACAGATGGCTGTTTTCGTCCGCTTGCGGTGAAGTGATTTGCGAACCTGTGCTGTGAGCGCCAATTTTTTTCAGAGCACTAGCAATACCCTGGGCAGAACGAGTGAACTGTACGGCGCTAGCATCTGCCAGGTACTCACGCTGGCGGCTTACCGCAGCTTTTATTAGTTGGCCGAAGAAAGTTCCTCCATAACCAATAACCAGCAGGCCAATACCTAGCGCAATCAACCCACCGCGGTCCCGTGAGCGGCTGAACATTGAGCCGCGCATTAGGCCTCCGCCAATAATGCCCAAAACCAGAATGCCGTTGAGTAGCGCAATGATCCGCAAATTGATGCGCATATCGCCGTTAAGAATGTGGCTAAACTCATGAGCTACGACACCTTGCAGCTCATGCCGATTGAGCAGGTCGATAGTGCCTTGATTAATGCCGATGACTGCATCATGAATGCTGAAACCCGCGGCAAACGCGTTAATGCTGTTTTCGCGGATTAAGTAAACGGGGGGTACGGGCATACCTGCGGCGATGGCCATTTCCTCAACAACATTCAGCAGTTGGCGCTGTTGTGGATCGCGAGTGTTCTGGTGAATCAGTATGCCTCCGAGGGATTTAGCGACGGCCTGACCGCCTCCCTGCAACGCCAAAAACTTGAAACCGCTCGCGACCGCTATCAATCCCACGACGCCAAGACTGGTGTATAGCCACACCTGAGGGGGGGCGTGGAGGATTTGATTCTCTAAAGAAGTCCCCGGGGGAGCATTAACGAAGAACACCAGCACCAGCAGATTTGTAAGCACAACGAGCGAAATGACCGCCCCTGCGAACAGCAAGGTCAACAGTCGGGTGTTATGCCGAGCCTTGGTTTGCGCCTGAAAAAAATTCACAGGCTAGAACGAGACCTTGGGCACTGCCTGAATTTCCTGTGAGTCTTCGAATTCCAGCAACGCGGCATCGTTGCCAAAACCGAAGGTCGCCGCGAGCAGTACTGGTGGAAATGAACTGCGATAGGTATTGAACTGTGTGACTTGATCGTTGAACGCCTGTCGGGCAAATGCGACCTTGTTTTCAGTGCTGGTCAATTCTTCCGATAGTTGAACCATATTTGCGCTGGCTTTGAGATCAGGATAGGCCTCCATGGTTACATTGAAACGGCTCATCGCGCCGCCCAGTATGCCTTCGGCTCCCGCTAACTCCTGAATGGCTGTCGCATCTCCTGGGTTGCCGGCAGCGGCAGCCAAGCCTGCGACCGCATCGTTACGCGCACTGATGACAGCCTCTAAGGTTTCGCGTTCGTGGCTCATGTAAGCCTTCGCAGTTTCAACGAGATTCGGAATCAGATCATAGCGCCGTTTGAGTTGGATCTCGATTTGAGAGAACCCGTTCTCATGACGGTTCTGTAGTTCTACCAGTTGGTTGTAAATTCGTGCCACCCAAAACGCCAGCAGCGCTAACACGATAAGGAGAATAATCATTTCCATGGAAAAACCCTGGGTGATACCCGTTTGCTCTGGAACAGGAATAATGCGGTGTTGTTGCCAGAAAGTAAAAAACCCGACGTGCTTGATGTGAATTTCACGTCATATCGAAGCCCCGGATGGTTAGCTATAGTGGATTCGAAATAGTTTTGAGAAACACAATGAGTGAGCAAGCTGCAGCGTTTGATTTGGCAGGCTACCGCCAAACCATGGGGAACTTCGCCACCGGTATTGTCGTGGTAACCGGTATGGCTGACGAACAGCCCGTTGGCTTTGCGGCTCAGTCTTTTGTTTCACTCTCGCTAGAACCCCCACTAGTGGCGTTCAGTCCCGGAAAAACATCGTCTAGCTGGCCGCGTATTCGGGCGAGCGGGCATTTTGGTGTCAACATTCTTGGTGCAGATCAACGCAACATCTGCTCAGACATGGCTCAGTCGGGCATTGATAAGTTTGGGAACGTTGATTGGCAGCAGGGAGTAGCGGGCACGCCACGAATTCACGGTGTGCTGGCTTTTATCGAATGCAGTATCGAAAATGAGCATGACGCGGGCGATCACACCATCGTCGTGGGTAGAGTCACAGACTTTTTCCACATCAGTGATGAATCGCCACCGTTGCTATATTTTCGAAGCACCTATGGATCCTTTGTTTAGGAGCCGCGTTATCAGAACAAAAGCCGAGTGACCAGGGAGGGTACACATGACACTACAAAGCCGCGTTTGCGAAATTCTGGAAATTGAACAACCTATTGTTTTAGCGGGCATGGGTGGTGCTAGCAGTCCGGCACTGGCGGCCGCTGTTTCCAATGCAGGCGGACTGGGCGTGCTGGGAGCAGCAGCCTGTGGCCCAAGACAGCTTCGTGAGTGGATACGCCAGACTCGCGAAATGACAGACAAACCGTTTGGCGTCGACACCTTGTTGCCAGCTTCGGTGCGCCGCGCCAATTACGAGGACAACGAAGGACCGACCCCGATGGACTTGCTGCCCGAGCGGCAAGCGTTCGCAGAGGAATTTATGCGACAAGAGGGATTAGAGCCCCCGCCTCCCGGTTCACCACAGCGTGGTGGCGATGACGATGAGCCAGCGCTTTTTACCAAAGAATTTTTTGAAGCCCAAATGGAGGTCATTATTCAAGAACGCGTGCCTGTCTATGCCTCCGGCTTAGGTAACCCAGGGCCATGGATGCCAGAGTTGCGCGCGAACGGTACTAAGGTAATGGCGGTTGTGGGTGCAGTGCGCCATGCCATTCAGGTGAAATCCTCAGGCTTGGACATTATCGTGGCGCAAGGCCACGATGGCGGCGGCCACAACTCCCCTGTAGGCACCATGGCGCTGATTCCTCAAGTGGTCGACGCAGTAGGCGATACGCCGGTGCTTGGGGCCGGCGGTATATCCGATGGGCGTGGGGTGGCTGCAGCGTTAATGCTTGGGGCAGAGGGCGTCTGGGTGGGTTCAGCATTTTTGGCTTCGGAGGAGGCTAATATCTTCGACTTCCAAAAACAGGCGATCGTCGATGCCACTGAAGAAGGAACGTCCGTTTCGCGAACAGTGACCGGGAAGCCGGCGCGTATCATTCGCTCTAAGTGGACCGAGCACTGGCTGCGACAAGATGTGGAGCCTCTCCCAATGCCGTATCAAGGTATGATCTCTGGCCCAGTAATGGCGGCGGCAAACAAAGAAGGTCGTGGTGATGTGAACCCGGGTTTTGCTGGCCAAGGCATCGGCATGATTAAAGCCGTGAGGCCGGCCAAAGAAATTTTCGATGAGTTGGTTTTCAGTGCCGAGCAGGCATTGTCAGGAACTACGAATTTGTTGCGATAGGATTGCCGCGGGGCCGACTGTTCGGCCCCTTGGCGCAACTGCCTAGTTTGCTGGTGCGAGAGCCTCCAGACACTGCCAATCCAGATCACCAAACGTGCCGTTGGTGTTTACCGGTTGAATGCAGACGTGATCCGCACCGGCTTGCATGTGTTCATCAATGCGCTGGCGCAGGTCGTCAACGTCACCCCAAGCAAAGGTTTCATCAATGAACCGATCACTAAGGTTGTCGATGTCGTCTTCAGTCAAACCCATGCGTAGCCAGTTGTTGCGGTAGTTAGGTAGGCGGTTGTAGATCTTCGCCACCGGCCGAGCTAACTCTCTCGCTTTCTCAGCGTTCGTTTCTAAAATCACTTTCTGCTCAACACAAAGTAGCGGCCCTTCTCCAAGAATCTCTCGCGCCATTTTTGTGTGAGAGGGTCCGGTGAAGTAGGGGTGCGCACCTTGAGTATGGGTTTTTGCGAGCTCCAGCATCTTAGGTCCTAAGGCAGCGATGAGCGTTAGCGGGTCGGTTTCTTCTTGCACCGCGGTGTAGGGGGCGGTGCCCATTTGTTCAAGGTAGTTCCGCATGGTGGCGACAGGTGGTCCATACTCAAGTTTACGTACGCCCTCAACCAACGGCTTGTGAGAGACGCCAATGGCCATCATGAAGCGGTCGCCGGATTGTTCGGCGAGTGTGTACTGCAGGGCACGGCTCACCGTTGGTTCTCGGTGATAAATATTCGCGATACCCGTCGCTAATTTGAGTTTGGTGGTGTTTGCTAGCAACCAAGATGCCAGCACGAATGGGTTTTTACCAACGGTCTCGGGCAACCAAAGCGTATCGTATCCCAGCTGCTCCAAACGCTGCGCAGAGGTTGCCGCTTGGGGCGAACCCACGTTATCGAAAAAGTACCAAATGCCTAACTTACCGACTTCCATAAACCTCTCCACTGATAAAACGTGGCTCAGATTAACCTGTTGGCTTCGGCATTCCAAAGCCTAGTAAGCACGTTATGGCGCCGTTGTCGTTTTAACGCGAAGGATTGCAGGAATAAGTTGCAGCGCGTGTACAGGGTATCGCGCTAACATGAGGCGCCTTGCATATCGCAGTGCAACTTGAGATTGAGGCATTAGGGCTACTTGAGCAACAGTGATCAAAAGACAGGGCCTGAGCAATCAGCCAACGCAAATCTGAGTGCCGAGTTAGGTGACGCCACCCAGCGGCCGTCAATCTGGGAACTGGCGCTGCCAAGTATTTTGGGTAACCTGAGCTACACCATAGTGGGTATGGTGCAAACCAAATTTGTTGGCGAGTTAGGCCCTCAGGCCTTGGCCGCCGTGGGCGCTGGGCAACGTGTCATGTTTGCCATGTTAGCGGTGCTGATGGCAGTGAGTGCGGGTACGACGGCCTTGGTCGCGAGGGCTTGGGGTGCTGGCGATTACGAGGAGGCCAGCAGAGTCACAATGGCCTCTCTGGTGCTAGGCGGCTCACTGGCCGCAGTGGTCGCCGTTCTCGGGTTTTTATTTGCAGGATCTATGGCCGGTGTTTTTGGTCTCGACGACGAAACCTTGGCGATGGCTACCCGAAATATTCGCTGGCTGTCTTTTTTCAACATTGCTTTTGCTGGGATGCTGATTCTCAGTGCGGCCTTACGGGCCTCTGGCGATGCTTGGTCACCGCTGTGGATTGCCGCCGGCATCAACGTTTTGAATCTGCCGCTACTCTATGCCTTTATTTTTGGTCGCTGGGGCATGCCTGAAATGGGCGTAGCGGGTGCTGCGGTAGCTGCGGGCATAGCTTTTTCCCTTGGCACGCTGGTGTTGCTCACTCTGTGGGTTCGGCAGAAGTTTCGCGTACGCCATGTGTCACGGGGTTGGTGGCGTCGCCAGCGTCTTAAGCAACTGGTGGACATCGGTTATCCAGCGGCGTTAGAACAGGGAGTCTTTCAGCTCGGCTTTTTCCTTTTTCTCATTTTGATTGGTAACAATTACGGCACCGAGGCTTTTGCGGCCTACAACATTGGTGTCAATATTCTTGCAGTTTGCATGACCGTGGGTTTTGGTTTTTCGATTGCGGGTTCTACCTTGGTAGGTCAGCACCTTGGCGCAAAAGACCTCGTTGCAGCAGCGCGCAGTGGATGGCGCTCGATGTGGCTTGCTATCGCCTCTATGGGATCTATCGGCTTGCTTGTGATGTTTTACGCTGAACCACTCGCCGTATATTTCATCGGCAGTGGTGATCGCACCATCGAGTACACGGTGCAATTTATCTATGTATTAGGCGCCATGATGCCTCTCCTCGCAGTGGAGTTTGCGATCGGCGGTGCGTTGCGCGGTGCCGGTGATACCCGGTTCCCTCTGTTAGCCACCATATTAGGGTTGCTCGTTATGCGCTGCGGGTTGGCTGCACTTGCCGCTTATTTTGGTTTGCCGGTTATATGGGTTTATGCCGCACTGATAGGGGATTACGTGTTGAAAGGTACGCTGCTGATTTGGCGCTTCCGCCAAGGCCGATGGAAAACCATTATTCCTGAGAATCCAACTTACTAAGCTGGTCTGCTCTGCGAATTTGTGTTGAGGACAAGTCGTTTCGATAAGCCGACTCGGGGACTCCTTCGCAAAGTGCCCGTAGGCTGTCGGGTAAATTCAAATGTTCTAGGGCGACGAAGGTGTTATCCGCGAGGCGCCCGAGTACCAAAAAACGGATGTTCAATGTCTCAAGCCGCGCTATGGCGGCTTCGAGATAATCGACGCGATCCTGATAAAAGCGCACTTCGCCAATGCGGGCCATCGTGTCGGTGCCCAAGACAAAGGTAGCACCCGGAAAAAGCTCTGCTTTTGC
>CAJWZG010000006.1 GCA_913049565.1 uncultured Gammaproteobacteria bacterium | reverse complement strand
ATTTGATGAGCCTGCTGGGCGACATGTACAAGTTGCAGAAATGGTTATTGAAAAAGCAAAGCGTTTGGTCGAACATAGACGAGATGTGGTCATTTTATTAGATTCAATAACCCGTTTGGCTAGAGCCTATAACACGGTTGTTCCATCATCTGGCAAAGTCTTAACTGGCGGCGTAGATGCTAATGCTCTTCAACGACCAAAACGATTTTTTGGTGCGGCGCGAAATATAGAACAAGGGGGGTCACTATCAATTATAGCGACAGCTTTGATTGATACAGGATCAAGAATGGATGAGGTTATATTTGAAGAATTTAAAGGAACCGGTAACTCAGAGTTGATCCTAGATAGGAAGCTGTCAGACAAACGAACCTTTCCAACAATCGATATAACGAAATCTGGAACGCGAAAAGAAGAGTTGCTTGTCGATAAAGCAACGCTCTCCAAAATGTGGGTACTGCGTCGAATTTTATCTCAAATGGGTACCGTAGACGCTATGGAGTTTTTATTAGACAAGCTGAAAGTATCAAAAAATAATGAAGACTTCTTCGATGCCATGAACTCCTAGTTCTTTCCCGTTAACAGAAGTTATATAAATACCAAAAATTATGGAATTAGGATGGTTGAGGCTGTTGTTTTCCTAGATTCCAAGGCTTCGTGAGCAGCACGCGCCTCTGAAAGAGCGAATTTCTGGTCAATCTGTATTTTAACCTCTCCAGAGGCCACTACACGGAACAAATCCTCGGACATTGCCCTTAAGTTACTAGCTGTGTCTGCATAATTGAAAAGAGTTGGCCTTGTGAAGAACAAAGAACCTTTTTGTGCGAAGACGCCAAGATCAACTGGTGGTATTGGACCGGAGGCCTGACCGAAACTTACCATTTTGCCAAGGGGGCGCAGACAATCCAAAGATTTTTCAAAAGTATCTTTCCCAATAGAATCGAACACAACGGGCAGTTTCGCGCCATCAGTTATATCGAGGACACGCTCCAAGAAGTCTTCTTTGGTGTACAAAATAGTATGGTCACATCCGTTGGATCTGGCCAAAACGGCTTTTTCCTCGGTGCTGACAGTACCGATCACAGTGGCGCCAAGGGCTTTGGCCCACTGGCAAACAATTAGACCGACACCACCCGCGGCCGCATGTATCAGTATCGTATCACCGGATGAGACTTTATGTATTTGCCTAACGAGATATTGTGCGGTAAGGCCCTTCAACATCATAGCTGCTGCCGCGTCGTCGCTGACGCCAGGGGGGATTACTACGACTTTGTCCGAGTCTATTAGCCTCTCTTCACAATATGAGCCTGGTGGTGGACAGGCATAGGCGATGCGATCCCCAGACTTGATATCGTTCACGTCTGGACCTGTTGCGAGAACAACTCCAGCCGCCTCCATACCTATCATAGACGGGAGCGGTAGAGGGTAAAGACCGCTTCTGTGGTAGGTGTCGATATAATTTAAGCCGATAGCTGTATGACGAACTAAAATTTGGTGTGCTTCAGGGGCCCCCACATCAACATCATCTAATTTAAGAACCTCGGGCCCTCCGGTTTGATGAAAACGAATTGCTTTTGTCATGTTTGGTTCCAATCAGGCAGTAGAGACGCTATATTCAAAATATAGAAGCAAGCGTTATAAAACTAGAGAAAAAACCGCATGTAAGAATAGTTTTTAAAGGGGTCTTCCCCTAAACACATGCGGGTTTAAATCTGAACAGAAATCAATTTTCTATGGTTAACAACTATGATGATACAATTTTTTCACTGGCAACTGCAGTGGGGCGCGCCGCTACAGCGATGGTTCGGATTTCGGGTCCGCGGGTGAATGATGTACCCGAACTACTTGGGTTTGCGCGACCAGAACCAAAGATTGCTAGCCTGAGGACTCTAAAACACCAAAAGAAAAAACTAGATCAATCGATCGTTTTGTTCTTTAGCGGCCCGGAAAGCTACACGGGTGAGGATGTTATGGAGTTGCATCTTCACGGCGGCCGAGCCGTGATCGAGGGTGTGTATAGTGCGCTAAGCGCGCAAGAGGGGTTTCGTTTCGCTGAAAATGGGGAGTTTAGCAAGCGCGCTGTAATGAATGGGCGAATAGACTTGACCGAGGCAGAGGGGATTAACGATTTAATCAACGCAGAAACAGAGGCTCAACGAGACCAAGGATTAAATCAATTAGAGGGCGCCCTGAGGCTTCAGTTAGAGAAATGGTCAAAAGACTTGAAAAGATTTGGTGCGTATATAGAGGCTTATATAGACTTTCCCGACGAAGAAATTCCCGAAAACATCTTGAATGATTTGCTTCAGGGCGTGGAGGCGACAAATAAGGAATTAAAAGAGTTTGTTGATGATGACAGAAAGGGCGAGATACTTCGTAGTGGTCTGAAGGTCGCTGTTATTGGGCCGCCGAATGTTGGAAAATCGAGCTTTGTGAACTGGCTGACAAAACGTGATATAGCCATTACATCTGAAAAGGCGGGTACTACACGGGACATAGTAGAAGCCCACCTAGATTTAGGGGGGTATCCTGTGACAGTAGCAGACACCGCCGGAATAAGGGCATCTGAGGACACTATAGAACAAGAGGGCATACGGCGGGCGCGTGGTTGGGCAGAATCCGCTGATTTGCGCGTCTTAGTTTTGGATCCAGAAACAATAGAAAATGCCAACCAATTCGGCGATCTCTTGAAAAGTGACGACCCTGTTTTAATTAACAAGGCTGATCAGGCCGCCACAACTAAAAAGAAAATGGGCGCAGCCTATCCCTTGCTGACTGAGCGGGCTGATGATGTGGTCAGCGCGCTTGCGGACGAGGAAGCGCGCTTTAGTGAGACCCTCAATCAAGGCATGGAACTGCTGAAAAAAGAGCTTGTCGACGTATCTGGCCAAACCTTGCCCGGCGATGTGGCATTCAAACTTTATGACACTTATGGGTTTCCAGTAGATCTTACTGCGGATGTGGCTCGTGAGCTGAATATGGAAGTCGATCAGGCTGGCTTCGACGAGGCCATGGAAGCCCAGCGCGCGCGTGGACGTGCGGCCACCAGTTTTTCTACCAGTCTTGGGCAAAAGATCAGCATTAAAGATCGGGTGGAATTTTGCGGTTATGATCAGCTAAGCAATGACGCCAGCGTGATAGCAATTTTCGATGAGCAGGGCGATCCGCTGGAGGCCTTGGACGGTAGCGATACCGGCGGCGTAGTGGTCCTTGATAAAACCGCTTTCTATGCGGAGAGCGGTGGTCAGGTCGGTGACAGTGGTTTGCTGCGCAGCGAAGCGGCAAGCTTTGTTGTAGTGGATACCCAGATCAGTGGCGATCAGTATCTGCACATTGGCCATGTGCAGCATGGCTGCATTCGCGCCGGGGATACGTTGCAAGCCGCAGTCGATGACCCAAGCCGGGCACAAACTCGCGCCAATCATTCGGCTACCCATTTGCTGCACGCGGCGCTGCGAGAGGTGTTAGGCGAGCATGTGCAGCAAAGGGGTTCCTTGGTAAATGCCGACAAGCTGCGTTTTGATTTTGCGCATACCGGAGTAATCGAGAGCGATCAGTTGGTAGCAATAGAAGGTCTCGTAAACGCCCAGATCCGCCAAAATACCACCGTAGATACCCAGCTACTCAATTACGACGAGGCAGTGGCCAATGGAGCCATGGCGTTATTTGGCGAAAAATATGGCGACGAGGTTCGCGTGCTTACCATGGGCGACGGCTTTTCCGTCGAGCTTTGCGGTGGTACCCATGTCAGCCGCACCGGTGATATTGGTCTATTTCGCATAGTCTCCGAGGCCGGTATCGCCGCCGGTGTTCGACGCGTCGAGGCGGTAACAGGCCAAGGCGCGCTGCAAACAGTGCAGGCCGATCAGGACCTGCTCGCCGATATGAGTCAGACGCTGAAAGTCGGTCGTCTTGAACTTGCCCCACGACTGCAGCAGGTGGTTGCGGAAAATCGCGCCTTGCTGCGTCAAGTTGAACAGTTGGGTCAGCAGCTTGCGGCCAACAAAAGCTCTGACCTAGGCAGCCAAATAAAAGAAATTCACGGTGTCCAGTTCTTGGCGGCACAGGTTGAGGGCGACAACAAAGCCATGATGCAGACCTTAGATACAGTGCGCGGCCAGATGCAGCAGCAGTGCGTTATCGTTCTAGCTGCGGTAGATGCAGGCAAGGTTTCCATGGTGGCAGCGGTAAGCAAAGACCTTGCTATTCGAGCCTCTGCAGCCGAGCTGATGCAAACTATTGCGCCCAGCGTTGGAGCCAAGGGCGGTGGCCGCCCAGACCTAGCGCGAGCGGGAGGCGGTGATAATGCTGATGGAGTTTCCGACGCACTGTCGGCGGCGCGGGCTTGGGCCGAACAGCAGCTAGCCTCCTAACTTACAGACTGTGGTGAACTAGAGATTGCGTCGGCGTCGGCGTTGGCGCTAACTAACGGATGAATGCATGGGATTGATTGTGCAAAAGTACGGCGGCACGAGTGTGGGCAGCACTGAGCGCATTGCGCAGGTGGCCGAGCGCGTTGCCAGCTATTTAGCCATGGGTCATCAAGTCGCCGTGGTGGTATCTGCTATGTCTGGCGAAACCAATCGCTTGGTCGCCATGGGGCAGGAACTGGGTGGCGGTGATGCCAGTCGCCGAGAGATGGATGTGCTCACAGCCTCCGGCGAACAGGTGACCATTGCGCTGCTTAGTATTGCGCTGATGCAGCGTGGTGTAGCAGCCCAGTCTTTTCTTGCAGATCAAATCGCCTTGCGCACGGATTCGCAGCATGGTCGCGCGCGTATCGGGAGTATTGAAACCGAAAAACTGCGGGCCGCGCTAGATCAAGGCATAGTGCCGGTGGTAGCGGGTTTTCAGGGTGTCAACGAACAGGGTGCCATTACCACTCTAGGTCGTGGCGGTTCGGATACTTCCGCAGTGGCGCTGGCCGCGGCTCTGAGCGCCGACGAATGCGAGATTTGCACAGATGTAGAAGGGGTCTATACCACCGACCCGCGCATTGTAGAGGGTGCGCGACGCCTGCAGCAGATAACCTTTGAAGAAATGTTAGAGCTGGCCAGCCTTGGTTCGAAAGTGCTGCATCCACGCTCGGTAGAATTTGCTGGCCGCTATCGGGTGCCGCTACGGGTTATGTCGACCTTCGTAGACGGCCCGGGTACGTTAATCACATTGGAGAACGACGCGATGGAACAAGCCGTGGTCTCAGGCATTGCTCATGCCGTAGACGAAGCAAAAGTCACCATATCCGGGGTGCCCGACTTGCCGGGCATCGCCTCCAAGATACTGGGTCCGGTTGGCGCGCGAAATATCGAAGTCGATATGATCGTGCAAAATGCGGGCATCGACGGACTGACGGACTTTACCTTCACGGTGAAACGTCCAGATTACGAGGCAACACTGACGCTGCTGGAAAGTGTCGCGACAGAAATTGGCGCGCGCGAAATCATTGGCGATAATGCCATTGCCAAAGTGTCTATCGTCGGGGTGGGTATGCGCTCTCACGCCGGAGTTGCTACTAAGGTTTTTGATCGCTTGGCGGCAGAAAATGTCAACATTCTCATGATCTCAACTTCCGAGATAAAAATCTCGGTGGTGATTGCAGAACGCTATGTAGAGCTGGCAGTAAGAGCCTTACACGATGCCTTTGAGCTGGCCGCAGAGCCGGTGGATTAAACCTTAAATCATCCGGAGAGTAGCCATGTCAAAATGGAGTGTAGCCAAAGAAACTGTCACCGCCCTGAGCGAGCAAGCCTCAGATCACGGTGCCGATTCTGCTGGCATGCTGGAAGCGCTTATCTCTTCAGCTCTAACAGCCTTGGCGGCAGAAAAAGACGCCGCCTACGTTAAGAATTTCATCGATTATGAAGTTAGCTCGATCAATGTTCAGCGTGTCGACGTGCAGCGACTGACTTAGGCTGTCGCTAAGACATATTGTTTGCGGTGCGTGTTCTGACAAGAACTTGGCCGCGCGCTGAGCCAACCTAACGCGCAAACCAAAATAACAAGAGGGCGCTATGCCAACAGCCAGTGATCTCAGGGCAGACTACATCATCGTCGGCGCGGGTTCCGCAGGGTGTGTGCTTGCGAATCGGTTGAGCGAAGACCCTGCCACTTCGGTTCTGTTGCTAGAGGCGGGGGGTGAGGATCGTAGCTGGATGCTTGCTATGCCCTCAGCTTTTTACCTGCCCATGGGGCGATCCAAATTCGACTGGTGTTATGCCAGTGAACCGGAATCGCGGATGAACGGGCGGCGTTTGGCCTGTCCGCGTGGCCGTGTACTGGGCGGTTCATCGTCGATTAACGGCATGGTCTATGTGCGCGGCAACGCCGGTGATTTCGACCGTTGGGATGCCATGGGCGCCACTGGCTGGGACTACAGTTCTGTGTTGCCTTATTTCAAAAAAGCCCAGTGTGCGGATGAGGGTAATGCCGACGACTATCGCGGCGGTACAGGCCCCCTCGGGACCACGACTGGCGCCATGGCAAATCCTCTGTATCGAAGTTTTCTGCAGGCAGCAGAACAGGCGGGTTATGCCTACACGCCAGATTTGAACGGCGCGCAACAAGAAGGCTTCGGGCCAATGCCCATGACGGTGGCTCAAGGTCGTCGTTCCTCTTCGTCTCGCGCTTATTTGCGTCCCGTTCGTGAGCGCCCTAATTTACAGGTACTAACTCAGGCCAATGTGCAGCGCGTCTGCTTTGCCGATGGGCGTGCAAGTGGTGTGGAGGCACTGCTAGACGGTGGCAAAGTACAGCTTACTGCCAACACAGAAGTGGTTTTATGCGCTGGCGCAATTAATTCCCCACAGTTATTGATGCTTTCGGGCATCGGGCCACAAGCCCATCTGCGCAGCCACGGCATAGAGCCTATCTGTGACAGTCCCGGGGTGGGTCAAAACCTGATGGATCATCTGGAGGTCTATGTTCAGCAGGCCTGCGTGCAGCCTATTTCCCTGCACAAGCATTTGGGACTGTTGGGCCGAGCGAAAATAGGTATGCAGTGGCTTTCAACCCATAGCGGTCTGGGTGCTACCAATCATTTCGAAGTTGGTGGGTTTATTCGCAGCGATGAAAACCAAGCTCAACCGGATATACAGTTTCACTTTTTGCCAACGGCAATGTCATACGACGGTTCGTCTAAGGCGCGAGGGCATGGCTTTCAGGTGCACGTAGGACCGATGCTGCCAAAAAGCCGCGGCAGCGTCATGTTGCGCAGCAAACGGGCCAGCGAGGCCCCAGCGATAGCCTTCAATTACATGACCGATGACGAAGATTGGCGGGTGTTTCGGGCAGCCATTCGTCATGCCCGGACAATATTTGCGCAACCGGCCTTGGCAGAGCTGCGTGGCGCAGAACTAAGTCCCGGTGCCGAAGCGGTTACCGATGCGCAGCTCGACGCCTTTGTAGCGGCGCATGCTGAGAGCGCCTACCATCCCTGCGGTACTTGTCGCATGGGTTCGGACGCAGACGCGGTAGTAGACCCGCAAGGCCGTGTACATGGCACCACAGCATTGCGCGTGGTTGATGCTTCTATCTTTCCGCATATTACCAATGGCAATTTGAATGCACCCACGATTATGGTGGCTGAGCGGATGGCTGATCTAATGCGCGGTAAGAGCCTTGGCGCCGACCGGTAGTTTGCCGCTACCCAAGAAACTCGATATTCAAAGCCAGCATAAGAACCAGCGAGTAACAAAATGACAAAACGAGTACTGATAACGGGCGCCAATCGTGGGGTCGGTCTGGCCCTAGTGCAAACATTGGCTGCTGATGCAGAACATGTCTATGCCGGCTGTCGGGCACCCACAGCCGCCGCAGAACTGCAGGCCATGGCGGCGGCTTGCGGCAATGTCACACTGTTGCCGCTAGACGTAGACGATGCCGATTCCTTAGCCCAAGCAGCTACTAGTGTCCATAGTCCCATTGACCTACTTGTTTGCAACGCTGGGGTGCTGAACGGTTATGGCGGTTTGGGGAGTAATGAGAATGCGCTCGACGCTGAGTCGATGACAGCGTTTGCCGCCGTGTTGCAGACCAATATCGCGGGACCGTTTTTTACCGTTAAAGCCTTTTGGCAGCATCTACAAGGCAGCCCGAAGGCGGCGGTAGCAATTGTCTCCTCGCATATGGGCAGCCAGCAGCATGAGGCCGCCAATGCCTATGCCTATCGAGCGTCAAAGGCCGGGGTGAACAACATTATGGTTACTCTCAGTCACGAGCTTGCTGCCCTGGGCATCGCGGTTGCCGCCTATCATCCCGGCTGGGTAAGAACTGATATGGGTGGCCCAAGTGCGCATCTGTCTACCGAACAAAGTGCCCAAGCCCTGACTCAGCGCTTCGCCGAACTGGATATGTCACGTAGCGGTTGCTTTATCAATTTTG
The DNA here is from genome assembly GCA_913049565.1 of uncultured Gammaproteobacteria bacterium. Next base: position 22,792 of record CAJWZG010000006.1, on the reverse strand, counting down.
ATGGCGACAATCTTGCGCTCTAGTCCAGCGATTTAACCTTTCCCTTAAATGCCTAGATCGCTTAACCATTTTGCGACTCTGTGCTTAAAAAATAAGTGGTAACCAGGCCCGCACCCTTGATCTGCAGCTCGCCGCGAAACTCCAGATCATAGGGTTCTCTCAAGTTTTCGCGAAATGCGTCAGACACCTGAATTCTATCCGGCAAGCTCGTAGATTCCATGCGGCTTGCCATGTTGACTGTGTCGCCCCACAGGTCGTAGGAAAATTTACTGGTCCCCACGACCCCTGCAACCACCGCGCCGCTGTGGGCGCCGAGACGCATTTTTAAACGTGTACCGTTTTGTTCGTTGAAAAATTTCAAACAATCTAAGATCGCCAGCGACAGTTTGGCAATTTGGTCTGCATGGGCTTCATTGGGGTAGGGCAAGCCACATACCGCCATGTAAGAGTCGCCAATGGTTTTTATTTTCTCCACCCCTAAATCCAACGCGGCTTGGTCAAAGGCGCCAAACAAATCATCGAGCATGCGTAGAATCGTAATCGGCGGCACCGCTCGGGACATTTCTGTAAAGCCGACAATATCGGTGAATAGTACGCTGACGCTGGGGAAGGCATCGGCGATATTAACCTCGCCATTTTTAAGACGAATGGCAATGGGCTCTAGAAGCACATTCAATAGCAGCTGGTGGTTTTCCGCGGTCTGCTGGTCGATAGTGATTTGTTGCTCATGCAGATCGCTGACCATCTGGTTGAATTCGGTGGTTAGCTCACCGATCTCATCGTCGGACTGGCGTTGCAAGGGTTCTATGATATCGCCGCTGCCTACAACCTTGGCAGCGTCGGTCAGGGCTACGATGGGTTGTGTGATGGTCCGCGCTGCCCATATTCCTAAAGCCACAACCACTAGAGAAATCGCTATCGCCCAAATTGAAATAACTTGCTGCAGAGCGCGCACAGGGGTAAAGGCCTCTTTTGTATCCAATTCAGCGATAACAGCCCAGCGCGCTTCGCCGAAATCTAGAGGTCCGTATGAGCTAAGCACGGCGACTTTGCGATAGTCTTCGATAATGCGCGTGCCTCGCTCGCCAGCTAAGGCATAGAGTGCCGCATCTGTGTTCACGTTTTGATTGAGAATCGAGGTTTTGTAGCGGCGAAGTTGAGCCAGTTTTTGTGCCGGATATCCAAGGCCTTCCAGGGATTTTAAATAGCCCTCAGGGTTTTCGCTAAAAAACCGTGAGGCACTGCGTATGGTGAAATCCGGTCCGACGAGATAAGTTTCACCGGACTCGCCTAAACCTTGCTCAGACCACTGTTCACCGCCGGTCATTACGTCATTGATGCGATTCACAGGTATCTGAAAAATCAGTACCCCGAGCTGTTGGCCGTCTGTATAAATTGGGCTGGCGATAAAGGCAGCTGGCGCGTTGAACGACGGTAGATAGGGTTCAAAATCAACAAAGAAAGTATCGCTAGGCAGGTCCGGTTGGTTCGCGAGCTGGAAGGCTTTGGCAAGATTACTGTTGCGATAAGGACCAGTTTTCAAGCTGGTGCCGAAGTCGGTCTCCTTGGAAACTGAGTAAACAATGTCACCGTTTTGGCTATCCACCAAAAAGATATCGTAGTAACTGAATTTTTCTAGAAAGCTGCGAAAAGTTGGATGGTAGTCGGCGTGGGTGTTGGCGTAACCGCTGTTGTCGTTGATCGCACGAGCCAGCAAATGTTTTTCGCCAGCAGCATTGGCGTTGGCGGCAATATAGTGGTGCTGCAAGTAGGAAGCTGCTGGATCCCGAGGCATTAGGGCAGCGATGTCCAACTGACCAAGAGCGGTGACAGTAGTACTAGCATTCATTGCCTGACTCAGCTCGGGTAGAAATATTTCTCGATAGAAACGGTCAATGGGGCTGTTGGGCGCTGTTAAAGCAGAGGCATTTAAAGCAGCGGCATCGCTGCCCTGTTGCAGAGCGCTGTAGGCTTGTGCAAATTCCTTCAACGCTGCGATAGTCGTGGGGTTTTCTGAAAGCGTTTGTATTTGGTGAGCTATCTGTTCGAAGTAACGCTCAATTTCAGCAGTTTTCGCCGCTTGGATAGCCGTCAGATTATTCAAGGTCTGCGGTTCTAGGGTGTTCTTGCTGCTTAGATAACTCATCCAACCGACCGCAAGACTGGTACTCAAACACATGGCCAGTAGGAATATAGCGGTTTTGGATGCCAGCTTAAATTTGGGCATGGCGACTGTCCAGCAGGTGAAGATAGTAGTTTGCGTCCATGATCGGACTATTAGAGTTTGTTAACTTATGGTTGTTATTCACTTCAAACGGAAGATGGGCGGTATGAAAAACTGGCTGAACGGTAATACTTTGGTGTCGTGAAGCATGCGCATGCTGGAAACAATCTGATTGTGCGAGCAGCTGTTGCGATCTTCTATCTCGGTGTGGCTGGCTGCGACAGCAAGGCCGCAGGCACTTCAGTGGCGGCAACGCCCCAGTTCACAGAGCACCTGATATGCGTCGCTATGGCGGATGAGCAACGCTGGCAACACATGTATCGGTTGGACCTCGAACAGGGTATCGGCGAGTTTGTCGGCGGTTTTGGCGGCACTATTACAACCCAGCGTAGTGCCACAATGCGCATGACGACAGATAGGCTGTATTTGTTCTTTGACCCGTCTGCGCAGGACGAAGGTAGCTCAACGGGCATAGAGCTGGATGCGTTTGCAGTAAAAATCTATCGGCATGGCTTGCTCTACGAGGTTGAGCAGGCCGCGGCTGAGGGTACGGCGCAGACTGAGGCCAGCGGCCAGTGCTCAGTACTAGACGGGAAGGAGTTCTCCACCCAGCCACCAAAGAGCAGTCAATAGGGCGATAGTTGCCCCTTGGCTGCCGCCCACAATACTTCGTGTCGTCAAGCTCCGCACGCTTGCCGGCCTGATTGCGCTGGGCCGCAGGGCACCAGACTCGGCGACCGCAGCGGCAAGGGTCGCGGCAACATAGAGATTTGGCAGCCACCATAAGTCGCTACCAAACCAGGCCAGTGCGGCGGCGGTTGCCAGCAACAGTGGGTCGTTAAAGAATTCCAGCCTGCTGTTAGATCCGTTGTGTAAGAGCCAGTTCACGAGTGTTGTCAGCAAAAACCCCAACCCGTAAACCGATGCGACAGCGACAACGGCGTCAGCAAGAGGAATGAACGCACCGTTAAGATTGCCCAGTAGCCCCAGCCAAAGCAGGCACTGCCAAACTACTGCAGTGTGCTGAGGGTGCCGCAAAAGCATGGCAGCCAGCGTTAGTAAGCACCAGTGCAAGGCCAGTCCCCAGATCAAGGGTATAAGTGTGCCCACGGTAGGTAGCAGCCCGGTTAGTGCTTGTTGCGCTGGGTTAACTATGAGCACTAGGCCAATCAGGGCTGTCATGACACCGCATAGGCCTTCTACGACAAAATAGTGGCGGCCAATGGGTTGTTGGCAGCAGGCCGAACGGCCAGCCAGCATGAGGTAGCTGAGCATGGGTATGTTGTGCCACGGACGAATAGGTGTCTGGCATTGCGGACACTGGGATGGAGGCCATGCAAGGTTCCAACGGTTGCTGTTGGATGTCGGCGCGTCCACCAAGGGAAGTCGATGGACAACCACATTGATAAAGCTGCCAACACAGCAACCGAGGACGAAGAGCAGGGCGATGGGAAGTAGGGATGCAAGCACTGAAGGCTCTCGACATTGCAGACCTGCCCAAGGTAACGAATTTCGCCCTAAGCCTCGACCTGCAGTATGGCGGTAGGCGAGGCTTTGTCCGCCTAACCCGAAACTCGTCCATAGTTCAACAGGTGACTCGGTTGCATCTATCCCGCAGAATCTGAGCTCGACTTCAGAAGGAGAGGACCAGATGAGCGAAGCATGGATCATTGACGCAGCCCGCACCCCGCGTGGCGTTGGCAAACAGGGTAAGGGCGCACTGTGGGAAGTTCACCCACAAAAGCTGTTGTCCACGGTTCTAAAGTCGTTGGCAGAGCGCAACGCACTTAACACCAGCGAGATCGACGATGTCATTATGTCGTGCAGTACCCAATTTCAAAAACAAGGCTCCTGCGTAGGCCGCATGGCGGCCCTCGACGCCGGTTTCTCCACCAAGGCTTCCGGCTTCACCCTTGACCGTTTCTGTGGTGGTGGCATCACTGCGGTGAACTTGGCCGCCGCCAACATCATGTCGGGTATGGAAGATTTAATCGTCGCTGGCGGAGTAGAGATGATGTCCTACACCCGCAGTGAGGCGCCGCCGTCGCCGCTAGACGCGGGCAATTTAGACCTGCGGCGTCAGTACCCGCAGCTAAACGTAGGCATCGCTGCGGATATAATTGCGACCGAAGAAAACTTCAGCCGCGCGGACTTAGACGCCTTTTCGCTAACAAGCCAACAGCGCGCCGGGCAAGCAATGGCCGACGGGGCTTTCGACAAATCCCTAGTGCCAGTACACAACCCAGACGGCACGCTGGCGCTTGATGCCGAAGAATACCCGCGCCCGCAAACTACGGCGGAGTCGCTGGCCAATTTGCAGCCAGCCTTTGAAGGCATGATGGATCTGCCGTTTTTTGATTCAGGTCATACCTTCCGCGAGATGGTCGCCCAGCGTTGGCCCGGATTGGAAGTCGATCACCGTCACCACGCCGGTAGTTCATCCGGTGTGGTAGATGGCGCAGGCGCGCTGGTAATGGCGTCCCCAGATTACGCCAAGCAACAGGATTTGAAGCCCAGAGCACGCATCGTTGCCATGGCCAACATGGGCCACTCGCCGGAATACATTTTGAACGCGCCTGTAGATGCTGCGAAAAAAGTGCTGGCCAAGGCTGGCATGACTCTGGACGACATAGATCTGTTCGAAATTAACGAAGCCTTTGCCGTAGTGCCGATGAAGTTTATGCGCGATCTCAACGTCGACCACGCCAAGGTCAATGTCAACGGCGGCGCTATCGCACTGGGTCACCCCATCGGTGCTACCGGCTCAATGCTGATTGGCACGGCACTCGATGAACTAGAGCGCCGTGGGCAATCTACGGCCTTGATTACCATGTGCGCAGCAGGCGGCATGGCTCCTGCGATCATAATCGAGCGCATCTAAGAATTATTTTTAACTAAGGAACTCAACAATGGAAAACGCGAGTCAACTGCAAAGTTTCCGCGAGGATGTTAAAGGCTGGGTAATCGCCAACTTCCCCACTAGTTTGGCGGGGGTCGACTTGGCCGGCCTGGCAGGCGGCGAAAGCGGTGCCAAAGCCTCGGACGATGTCAAAGCAGGTATGGAAACTTGGCGTCAGCGCCTTGCCGAAAAAGGCTGGGGTGCACCGACATGGCCAGCAGAATTTGGTGGTGCTGGGCTAAGTGATCGTGAGGCAGACATTATTGGCGAAGAGATTCACGAAGCAGGTGCCTACAACCCAATTCCTCATATGACCGGCATGGGTGTCACCATGGTGGGTCCGACGCTGCTGGAATACGGTACCGACGAGCAAAAAGCCCGTCACCTGAAGGGCATTGCCAGCGGCGAAATTCGCTGGTGTCTTGGTCTGTCTGAGCCTAACGCTGGATCAGATTTGGCGTCGTTGTCGACTAAGGCCGAAGACCAAGGCGATTACTTTGCCTTGAACGGCCAAAAAGTCTGGACCTCCGGGGCACATATTTCACAATGGTGTGGCGCACTGGTGCGCACCGATTCTGACGCAGGTAAGCGGGACGGTATCAGCTTTGTCATGCTGCCCATGCAGCAGGATGGGGTTGAAACTCGACCCATCCGTCTTATTTCTGGTGTTTCACCATTTTGCGAAACCTACTTCACCAATGCTCGGGCAGAGAAGGGCGATTTACTCGGCAATCTCAATGACGGCTGGAGTGTGGTCAAGCGTCTACTCCAGCACGAGCGCCAAAGCCAAACCGGTGGACGCGGAGTAAGCATGGTCGACGCGGAACCTCTGCATGTCAAAGCTCAACGTTTTGTTGGCGTGGACGACAGCGGTGCGCTGGCAGATCGTGATCTGCGCCAGCGCCTGGTCCGTAACTACATGGACGCCACCGCGCATCGGCTTACCGCCCAGCGGATTACCGACGAAGCGGCGGGTCGGGTAGAAGTCAGTGCGGCTGCGTCTATTTTGAAAAATTCCAATACACGTGTGGCCCAAGGTAAGGCCGAACTCGCGCTGGAAATCATGGGCAGTCAGGGTATTGGCTGGTCTGGTGATGACTTCGCCGAAGACGAGTTAGGCATCGTGCGTGAGTGGTTGTCAGGCAAGGCCATGTCCATCTATGGCGGCTCTTACGAAGTGCAGAACAACATCATTTCGAAGAACGTTTTGGGTCTGCCCGAAACCACGCAAAAAGGATAAGTCATGGCAGCGTTAACGGAAGAACAATCGATTCTTAAGGATCAGGCCAGTTCTTGGGTTGAAACCCAGTTACCGGTGCAGAAATTCCGCGAGTTCCGCAACAGTAACAGTGACGGTGGCTTTGACCCTGAAGCTTGGTCCGCCATGGTGGATATGGGTTGGACGGGTATCTTAGTCGGAGAAAACTACGGCGGTTCTGACCTTGGGTATCTGACCTTTGGTCTTATCCTTGAGCAATTGGGTCGCCAGCTTTGCGCCTCGCCACTGTTTGCTTCGGCCTATGTTGGCGCAACGGCGATCAACCTGGGAGGCAGCGATGCCCAGAAGCAGCACTGGTTGCCCAAGATAGTCGACGGCAGTGAAATTCTGACGCTGGCGGTTGATGAAGAGTCCCGGCACCACCGCGGTAGCATGGCTTGCACGGCGACCACAGCAAACGGCGGCTATACGCTGAATGGCGCGAAGACCTTCGTTTTGGAAGGCATGAGCGCTACATCGCTGATTGTTGCCGCGAGCACTGCCGATGGCAGCGTGCAGCTGTTCCTGGTGCCAGCTGACAGTGCTGGCGTGACGCGACAGCCCATGCAAACCATCGACTCCCGGGACTACGCTCGGCTCTCACTGACCAATGTGGCTGTGGCAGCAGATGCCCACCTTGGGGCGCTGTCTGGCGACAGTCTCTACAACACAGTACTAGACCGCGCTTGCGCAGGTGTTGCCATGGAGATGCTCGGGGTAGGCTGCTATAGCTTCGAGATGACGCTTGATTATCTGAAAACCCGCAAGCAGTTTGGCAAGGTGATCGGTTCCTTTCAGGCGCTCGGTCACCGCGCAGCGGAGCTGTACTCGGCGCAGGAAATGGCTCGCTCTTGTGCCGAAGCCGGTGTCATCGCCATCGACCAAGGTGCTGATGACGAGGCTGCAATGAGTGCTTTATCGAAGGCGAAGACGGGTGAATTCCTCTTTGATATGTCGAATCAGCTGATTCAAGTCCACGGTGGCATTGGCATGACCGATGAATTCGACGCCGGTTTGTATCTCAAGCGCGCACGAGTGCTGGAAACAACCTATGGCAATCAGGCCATGCACCGAGATCGCTACGCGACGCTGCTGGGTTTCTAGGCTGGCACACTGAACAAAGGGCAGTAACGAAAAAAAACCGGCTCAGCCGGTTTTTTTTGTTTAACGCTTTATGGCGATGCCAGTCGTTAGCGCCGGCGTAGCCGGTTCCAGCCTTCTTGCGCCTCACTCATATCCAGCAACTCGTCCTTGCGTGCCAGCAGGTCCTCGTAATTTGCATCAACGCCAAGCTCGATGTCGGCATTGTTAAATACAGCGCAGATTGAGAAGCGTCCGCCTCCGGCCTGAATAATTCTGCCGTTGGGAGCGTCTTCACCCGCCATTAGTAACACGGCTGGTGTGACTAGCTTGGGGTGCACATCTGGGTCAGGATTTTCCGGGTCAAGGTCCTCACGGCCTGGAATGGTGGCGATGAGCCGGGTTGCCGCGCTCGGGGCCAGGCCATTAACGCGAATGTTCTTCGACGCGCCTTCTTGAGCCAACACGTTAATCAGGCCGAGCATGCCCATTTTCGCCGCACCGTAATTGGCCTGCCCAAAATTGCCATAAATGCCAGAGGTCGAACTGGTGAGCACAATACGGCCATAGTTCTTTTCATACATTATCGGCCAGGCCGCATGGGTGACATAGGCGCTGCCGTTTAGGTGTACGTCCATGACCAAGTCCCAATCGTCTAGCGACATTTTTTTGAAGCTCTTGTCGCGCAGAATGCCGGCGTTGTTAATCAAAATATCCACGGTGCCAAATTCGGCCACCGCGTCATCGATAATAGACTTTGCGCCCTCGCGGCTGGAAACCGAGGCTTTGTTAGCAATGGCGACGCCACCGGCCTCTCGAATTTCTCCGACAACGACGTCGGCCATGTCGCTGGCGCCGACCCCATCACCGCTACCGCCTAAATCGTTGACCACAACCTTGGCACCGCGCTTGGCAAACTCCAGCGCATGGGCCTTGCCTAAACCACCGCCAGCGCCGGTGACCACTACAACTTTATCTTCAAATTCGCTCATACATTATTCCTCGGTTTCGTGGCACAAGTGGCTGCGCGAGGCGCAGACTAGAAAAATTACACTCTAGGGGCAACCTGCCGCGTTCAGAGCGCTAACGCCGGATCACCGGCAATGGTCAGACGGTGCAGTTCCCTTGCATGTCCATCGTAGCCACCGTAGGCACGGTGCAGCAGCGAGCGGTTATCCCACATCACCAACATATTTGGCTGCCATTGGTGGGTGTACTGAAATTCTTCACGAGTCTGCCAAGCATAAAGGTCCCTGATGAGCTGCTGGCTCTCCTCGGCTTCCAGACCGACAATGGTATGGATGTAGCCCACGGTGCCGAACACGGTTTCCACACCGGACTCCGGGTGTTTGGCAATAATTGGATGTGGCTCCGATTTGTTGGCCTGCTCGGAATACAGAATTTTCATACTGCGGTCATTGCCTTGGTCTTGCTCGCCATAGGTTCCTTGGGGGCCATAGGCGGCGGCCGCAGAGTGCAGGGCTGTCTTACCCTCTAAACGTGCCCGCAATTCGTCAGGCATTTGCGCCAGGGCCATTTGCTGATTGGCAAACCCCGTGTTGCCGCCCACAGGAGGCACCACCAAGCTATACAGGCAAGTACCAATGGGCGGATGCACCTTGAAGCTCCAGTCTGTATGCCAGCTTTCGGCAAATACCGGCGCCTGCTCATCGGCGCGTCGAGTCAGCGCCACAACCGGCGTTTTTTTACTAATAGGCACAAAGTAGGGGTCATCTCCCACAGAACCGAACTGTTGGGTGAAGCGAACAAGATCAGCGTCGGCGAGTTGTTGCTGCGGAAATGCCAGTACATGATGCTCAAGCCAAAGGTTTCTGATTTCTCTGACTACTGCGGTCTCAAGCGGCGCTGATAAGTCCACGCCGGTAACAAAGGCGCCGCAGGCCTCGCCGCTAGGTGTGACGTTTAGCATAGTTTTTCCCTCTCGTCTGATGCGGCGATCATAGCCTGCCGCAGTGACCGTTGTTAACCCGCAGGTTGCGAATGCATAGATTGCTAACCGGCAGATTGCTAACCCGTAGATAGCGCCAGAAGGCGTGAAATTTCTCGGGCACTGCGCCCGCTTTGTTCGCGCCATATGTTGAAGGCGTCTTGGGTGGCGGCCAAATCGCGTTTGCTGGTGGGTTCTTTGTCGACCACACCGGCGCCGATCAGTGCCGCCACAACATCACGGGACAGTATCGGCGTGTCGTAACCTAAAAAGCGCAGGCAGTAACGTCCGGTCTGGCCGCCAAGACGGCTGCCATGTTGCTTTAGGTGTGCCCACAGGCCGATGAAGTCGTCATCTGGCCATTTCGCCATAAAAGTGCCAAAAGAACCGTGCTCGGCGCGTACATCTAAAATATACAGAGCGTTGGCGCGCACGCTGGCGATTTTGGTGCCGTGGCGCACAATTTCTGTGTTCCGCGTCAGTTCCTCTATTTCCTCGTCCGAGAGCATGGCGCAGTGCATTACATCAAAGTCATGAAAGGCTTTTTGGAAGCCAGGCCACTTTGCGGTAATAACCCGCCAAACGAAGCCAGCGCGGAACACACAGGCAGTCATTTCCGCCAGTACATCAGCGTCGCTCAGCTTGCTCACAGCCACAGGCGCTTGAGCGGTCGCGAGCAATCGCTCCAACTCCCGTTCACCGCCTTTGCGAGCGGCAGTGTGCTCATAAATTTTGTCGAAATGTTGCATGAGTTGCCTGCGCTAAAGTCCGGCTGGATAACGCAGAAGAAGGTACCATGGCAGCGACGCTCAGTAACGGTTAAAACCATGTCCCAAGCCCCATACCCCCGTTTTCACTTGGCCGTGCCGGTTACCGACTTAGCCCTCGCCAGAGCCTTCTACGCGGGCCAACTCGGCTGTGCTACGGGCCGGGAATCATCGCGCTGGATCGACTTCGACTTTTTCGGTCATCAGTTAGTCACTCACTTGGTGGAGGCATCAGATGAACCCGAGATGGAAACCAACCAAGTGTCTGGGCACGATGTACCGGCTTCGCATTTTGGTATTGTGATGGCTTGGCCCGACTACGAGACCCTGCTAGAGCAGCTCACCACAGCCGGCACAGACTTCGTCATAGATCATCATATTCGCTTCGCTGGCAAGGCCGGCGAGCAAGCAACATTTTTTCTCAAAGATCCCAGCGGTAATCATCTGGAATTTAAGGCGTTCCGCGACATGAACATGCTCTTTGCGACGGATTTGGAGCAGTATTAACCCTAGGTTGACAGGCTTGCCGGTTATTAAGCACGGCAGGGAGAGGCTAGCAAAGGCAGGCAACAAAGGAGGGAGGCATTGGATAACGAGTTTGAACAGTTTATGACTGCGCTGGCCCAGAAGTACGCTGGGGCCCAGAGCGATGTCAACGCGGCCCAAGACGTGGAAGGTAGCAACACTACTGCGGATGAGGACTTCTTACATCGACTGTCAGAACTGGCACCGCAGATTATCGACCGCTGGGCTAAGTATCTGGCTGCAGGCGGCGACCTGACCATGGATCAGGCGTTCTTCGGTGAGGGTAACTATGCCCTGCGCAGGGTACAGGGCAGCAGTAAGGCAGACCGAGACTATGCCTTTCTGCATTGGCTGCATCTAGAGCAGGCAGCATCCAGCTCTGGAGGTCGTCCGCCCAATCTGGTGGAACTGGCACGGCTTTTTGACGCCGATAATTGGCAGAGCGTAGTGCAGGACTACCTTTCCTATCGGTCCGCTATTTCCGGGTTGCCGCCGCTCAAGTAGCAGTATTGAGGTAATGTCTGTGTAAACAGCCCCAGCCCCCCCATACAACAACCTCTAGACAAACAGCCCGGCAGCGAAATCTGCGAGGGCCTGATTGCGCTCATCGGCGGGCAGGTGGAAGCGCTCAATGGTGGAAGGCCAATCCAAATCTGCGAATTCGTCCCGATGGGTAGCGAACTCTGGCGCGCTGGTCGGATCCTCGGCAAGGGCATTGAGGCTATACATTAAGAACAGCCAAGAGCGTGGGTCATGACTCCTCACCTGTCGGGCATTGTCTATGCAGCCTTGAAAGTCTTCGGCACAGTACATGCCAAGTACAATGTCTCGATAGCGATTGTCTGAGTTCGACTGGCCCATGGGCACCGGATCCAATAGCAGAGCTTTTTGCAGCATATCCAGCCCCTCGGCAGCGTCACCGATTCGTACCAGAATGGTGCCCGCGTCCGACAACACGCGCGGATCATTGGGGTTGAGTTGGAAGGCCTTGCGCCCGTGTTCCTCTGCCTTGGCGTAGTTGTGGTTCGACAGGTAGACGTTGGCAAGCATGCGGTGAACTTCAAAGTCGTTCTCGTTCAGGTCATGCGCCATCGACAAATGATCCAAGGCGGCTTTTTGCACAGGTTCCAGATCGCCCTCGATGTACCCTCGGGCCATGCCCTGTGCTAGCGTGCAGGTTTTCCAAGCGTGGGCTTGGGCATTGCCTGAATCCAGCTCAATGGCCCTATCAAAGAACTCTAGCGCCAGCGTATTCGCTTCCTGACTGAAGACATGATGCTGCTCCTTGCCGCGCAGCAATAGTTCGTAAGAGCTGAAGTTTTCCGTCGGTTTACGCTTGGAGCGTTGCAGGCTGGTGATTTCAATTTCGCCCAGCAGTTGGATGGTAATGGTGCGCACGATTTCATCTTGAATCTCAAAAATGTCATCGAGCACGCGGTCGTACTTATTGCTCCAAACTACGCTGCCGTTGCTGGCATCGGTCAGTTCAATGTTCAGGCGAATACGACTGCCCGATGAGCGGATACCGCCACCCACTAGAAAGTTGACCCCAAACTCCTGACCAAAGGTGAGCGCGTCGTCTTCACCAGTCCTAAATTCCGCCACGGTCGCCCGAGACAGAATTTCAAACTCGCGCATCATGGAAAACTCGGTAATCAAGTCTTCTACAATGCCATCGATTAAGAAGCCGCTTTCGTCATCACGGCTGGCGTTACTGAAGGGCAAAATAGCAAGCTTGGGTTTTTTCTGATCCGCAGCGATGGTGCTGCTCTCAACCGCCGGGCGCGCCGGTGCCTGGGCTTTGCTCGCTGCCTGTGACGACGAGGTGGCCACGCTAAAGACCTCAAAGTCTTCAGCGATATTCTTTAGGGTGCGCGAGCCAGCGGAATCGATTGAGAAGCTAACGCGCTTGGCGACCTGTTCCCGAACTACTCTGGAAACTAAAATTTCCCCCGGCTCGCAGTGGCTTTCAAGCCGCGCGGCAATGTTCACCCCGCTGCCGTAGACGTTGTCACCCTCAATGATGATGTCGTCAACATGTACCCCCACGCGCCAGAGTAGAGCGGGCTGTACTTCTACCTCCTGATTGCGCGCAAATAGGGCTTCTTGGAATTTCAGTGCAGCATTAACACATTCCACAGGGCTATCGAATTCGGCAATTACCGAGTCACCAGCGGTATAAAAGATGCGTCCTCCGTGGTCATTAATATGCGAGTCAATAATTGTGCGGCAGGCGTTCAGGCTCGCGAGCGTGCTTTCTTCGTCGGCTTCCATATGCTTACTGAAGCCAACGCAGTCGGTGGCTAAAATGGTGGCGAGCTTTCGTTTGACCTTCGTCATGGTCTGTTTCCTTGGTCGATAGTCTTATTATTTCGACGCAAAAACACCGAGACATTGTGCTGAGAATATAGGCCCTAGGGCCGCCCTCAGGCGCTTTTGTTCTTATGCGGCGATCATAAGGGCTTGGCGGGTAGTGTGCTAGGCAAATCCAGTTCGCAGCGCCAAAAGAACCATCAACCGCTGATGAAGTTGCGCCCTCGGTTGGGCGAAAGCAGACTGTCGAAGATTCCCGGCACTGACTCAGTTAAGCTGTGGCCTCGCGTTTTGAACCTCGCCAATGCCTCTAGCCACGAGATACGGTGAGAGGGAGAACACCGAAAAACAACAGGGATAAAAAAATGACTAAATCTGTTCTCGCGTTGTTGCTTTGCTTGCCCCTCACTGTGCTGGCAGGACCCCATGCCATTGTCATTCATGGCGGCGCTGGCACCATTTTGCGCGACAACATGAGCGCTGAGGTAGAAGCCGAGTACCGCAGCACTCTGACCAAGGCAGTAACTGCCGGACACCAAGTTCTGGCAGGTGGTGGTAATAGCAGTGATGCAGTTATACAGGCGGTTTTAATCCTCGAAGACTCGCCACTTTTTAACGCAGGTCGCGGGGCGGTGTTTACCAACGCAGGACAGGTGGAACTGGACGCTTCGATTATGCGCGGCGACGACCTTAACGCTGGAGCGGTAACCGGCGTAAAGCGAGTGCGCAGTCCCATACTGTTAGCCCAGCAGGTAATGCTCAATTCGCCCCATGTCATGCTCATGGGCAGTGGTGCGGAAACCTTTGCCGTAGCGCAAAAGCTGGAGATGGTGGACAACGACTATTTCCACACCAAGCGCCGACGCGATCAGCTGCAGCAGGTGATTGCCCGCGAACAAAATGTGTCAATCCCCGAGCCAAGCCACGCATACGAGGTGCGCAAATTCAGCACAGTAGGCGCTGTGGCACTGGATACTAGCGGCACCATTGCTGCGGCAACCTCAACCGGTGGTATGACCAATAAACGCTATGGCCGTATTGGTGACTCACCAATTATTGGTGCGGGCACTTACGCCGACAACAGTGCCTGCGGCATCAGCGCCACAGGCCATGGTGAGTACTTTATTCGAGCCGCTGTCGCCCACGACATTTGCGCCCGGGTTAAATATCAGGGCATCGACTTGGCAGCGGCCAGCGAGGCGGTGATTAACGGCACCCTGCAAACCATGGGTGGCAGCGGTGGAGTGATCGGCATCGATCCAGCAGGAGAGGTTGTGTATTCCTTCAACACACCGGGTATGTATCGCGCCAGTATTGATACAGACGGCCAACTTGACGTGCGGATATTCCGGGAGCAGTAGTGTTCTTGGCCTAGTTGACTGCCTCGCAGGGTATGCGAAATAGCGGAGCAGGATGCAATTATGTAGGCGGTTTCTGAGCAGCAACCGTATTTCTGTGAATATCTGCGTGTTTGGCAGCAACGCCAAAACCATGTGCCTGTCGAAAAAGCCAAGCGTAATGCGCTCCCAATATCTTCCATTGGTAATCCTTTGACTCGGTCGAGACCTCAAGCGCTTGCTCAAGCTACATTGCCAAGCCCTACCGCTGGTCAGCGAATAATAACCGTCAGTCGGACCGATTTTTCTTTGGTTTAAGAATGGCGGAGAAAAGAAGCAACACCGTCAGGCCGCTGAAATAGCGCGAAGCAAAAAGCGGGTTTGAATAAATTGCTCATTAAGAACCATACGAAACTTATCGAGGGACTTATCCTTGGCACCGCGCTCGTAGGCTGCACCGCTGAATTCGAAAACCACGCCCTGATCCTAGAGGGCGACTGGCCAGCGCACTGTACGCAAACGGCCTTTCTACCGAGAGACTTTGGTGGTAGCCGCGCACAAACCGGCGTAAATGAAGAAGTTTGCCTGACTTACGTCTATCCGGTAGACGATTTTATTTTGTATGCCCAAAGGTTTGGTGAGGATCAGCTGCGGTTTTGGCTGGAAAACGGCAGCGGTGATTTGGTGCAGTTGCGTGTCGCGTCGAATCATCCTTGTGACGGGGATCATAAAACTAAATCCTTTTATACCTTTCCTTTCGGATCTGGTGCATTTCGCCGTTGGGTAAACTCGGACGCCGCAACTGCGCGCGGCACACGCTATTCCTTTCCTGTTGGATCTGCTCCATTTCGCCTTCAAGTCTACCCGGACGCCGCTACTCTGCGCGGAATCCCATCAGCGGTCATTTTACTGGATAACTTACATTGGCACAGCAATGAATTCATAGAGACTTTAGTCGAAGAGGGTCGGTATCACCCGAATCCGGCGCGTCGGTATTTTTGTGATCAGCGATCAGCACTGAATCCCATCACAGTCGTGCTCACTGCCGACGCGCATAACTTTCGAGTGGAAGTGCCTGTCGCAGTGCGTCCCAACGGATACGACTTGATAACCATTGCCATCTAGGCCGTCAATCTCTCGGAGCGTAGGAATATGAGACAAAGTCTGGGGTTTAAGTTTGCGCTGCTCACCTTGCTTATTGGTGGCAGCTTAAGCTACTGCTCAATTCGGGTAGAGGACGCCTATGACTTAGCCCTGCAGGGTGACTGGCCCGAGCAGTGCACTCGCACGACTCGTCTAGACTGGGATGATCGCCACTTTCACGGGTGGGTTTGTGCAGCTTATGAGCACTCTTTGAGCGATTTTATACTGCACGCGGAGGTACCCGGGGATCAGGGTGGCGAGTTGGTGTTTTGGCTAGAGGACCAGCAGGGTGTGCAGCAAGGCCTAACCATCTCCTCGAATCATGCCTGCGATGGCGTGGATCCAAGGCCATTGCATACCTTCCATGTTGGCGATGCAGACGACAGCGCTGGGAAAAGGGTCGGTGTTCGATTCAACAGTGCTTTTTGGTCAACCTACTTCAATCAAAGGCTAAAGTACGCGCAGCGAACTGTTTCCATTAACGACTGCGCGAAACAGCCTACTCCAAAGCCCTTGGTCGTTACCATCAGGTCATCGGCAAATGATTTGGCGGTCGATATTCCCCTGTGGATCGAAGCTAGTGGCTACAGTTTCCACTGGCAGGGCTTGATGCCGCGTTCATAGCGATGTGGTGCGGTCGCAGCGGTGCTTTGCTGCGCTTTAACTCACCTTGGTATAGGAACCCCGATGGATGCCATGCTTGGCCATCAGCCGGGTAAACGCGCGGCGCTCTTTTTGTGCGATTTCCGCCGCCTTTGTAACATTACCTCCCGTCTGGGTCAGCACTTTTTGTATGTACTCGCTCTCGAACTGTCGGATCAGCGAGTTCTTTTCATGACTGAAGCTGCCCAGCGGTAATTTGCGCGGAATGTCATCGAATTGGCTTTCGGAAGACAGGCTCGAAGGATCTGAGATCAGCTGTGTGTCGCTGGACAAATAGGCTCGTAGTAGGGCGCTTTCCAGTTCGCGGAAGTTGCCTCGCCACTTGTTGCGCAGTATTTCGCCCAGTACGACTTGGCTTAGGTATTTGGGCTGCTGATCCAGCTCTTGAGCAAGCTGGGCAAGAATATGTTGGCAAATCAACTTCAGGTCATCGCCGCGCTGGCGTAGCGCTGGTAAATGAACCGACAACACGTCCAGCCGATATAGTAGGTCCTCACGAAATGAGCCGACATTTACGAGTGCTTTGAGATTTTTGTTAGATGCAGCGATGACGCGCACATTGAGTTTTTTTGTCGTGCGCCCGCCTACGGCTCTGATCTCGTTTTCCTGCAAAAAACGCAGCAGCGAAACCTGTGCCCGCTGAGATAGTGCGTCCACCTCATCTAGGAATACGGTGCCTTCGTTGGCGTGCTCTAGTAGGCCGACCCGGTCTTCAAAGGCTCCGGTGAAGGCTCCTTTTCTGTAACCAAAAAGTTCACTTAAAAGCATGTCGTCATTGAAGGCGCCGCAGTTGATGGGCACGAAGGTGTTAGCTGACCGTGGGCTGAAATGGTGAATCGCTCGAGCCGCGACTTCTTTACCTGTGCCTGACTCGCCACGGATGATTACCCGTGAGTCTGCTTGCGCCACCCGCTTGATGGCGCGCATTGCCTTAACGAAGTTTGCCGACCTTCCTACTAGGTTGAAATGCACATACAGGTCAGAGTCGATATCGTCAGAAGGTAAGGTGACTCGCTGCAGTATCTTCTGCTCGGCGATGTTCAGAGCTTCGCTAACCAAGGCAGCATTCGCGCTAGCGGTTAGTTGACCTGCTGTGTGGTCTACACGACCGCGGGCTGGGCTGGTGAAAACATCGACGAACTCAATATGATTCTGGCGAATTCTCGAGCGCGCTTTGAAGCTCTTATGCGCGCTGCTAGGGAAGGCCGAAAGAACGATGGCTGGGGACGTACTCGTCCGAGCCATCAAATCTTCATTGGTAATCCATGTTCTGTCGCTGAGGTTCTGCGAAACGCAGATTGTCTCAAGCATTAAACGATAGTTGGCATCGTCCGAGTCAATCAGCAGAACTTCGGCTATCAGTGACATCGCGCTCCTATATTGCTTGCGCTTCCCGGCCAGCAGAGCGGTGTTGCTGTCTGTGTCGGATCACTAGTGTAAACACCAAAAGTTGACGATTCAAGGGATTCGGGGCTGGTTGGGGTGGTGGCTGATAAGGATTGCTATTGAGGTCGCTGCTGAGGACATTTGGCTCCCCTACGCAAAGTGGTAGTTGCCTTTTTTGCGGCTGTTGCGCCAGCCGGCATCGGTGTAGCGCTGGGCCATGTACACGACGATATTGGCCTCGCCAAAGGAACACAGTTGGATTTTGCAGGTTGCCTCCTCCCATAAATTTGTGAAGTACCAAATGGTGTCACCGCGATGCCCCCCGAGGTAGTTCACCGGATACACCCAAAGGTCCGCTTCATGGGGGTTTTTGGTGATGTATACAAAGTACTTTGCCTCAGCAAAGTTATAGGTCTGGTAAATGATTGCCATTGAATGCGCCGTTTCCTAGAAGCGACGACGTTAGCACGCAGGCATTCAGCCCGCCTCCTCAAAGGCGTAATTCACAGGGCTACAGCCGCATAGAAGGGTGCTTGGCTGCACGGGTAAAACTACCTCACTGCGGTTTTTCCTCCTCACTTTTTAACTTACTGAAGTTGCACAGGTTTTTTTCCGAGTGGCAGTTATTGGGTGGGCTTTTTTGCCTCAATGGCTCAAATATCACGATAAAAAACCACGTAAAAACAGTGAGTTAAGAACGTCCGAGTTTGGCACGGTTGTTGCTGGGTTGATAGCTGACCGTGGTAGGGCGCGAGGCGCCGTCAGGCAAAGTAACAAGGGTAGGTATGGCAAATAAAACAGTCGTCGAGATGAAAAAGACGCCGGCCAGGGCTTCCTCGACTCGTGGGGTACAAAGTGTTGCTCGAGATCTTTCTGAGCATTTCTTTAACAACCCAGAGGCGGGCGACACCTTAGAAGGCATCGCCGATTGGTGGGTGGCGCGTCAGCGTCGGACAAATGCATTAGGGGTGGTTCGCAGTGCGCTAGAGCACCTAGTGGAAGAAGGCAAAGTGAGCATTCGAAATTATGGTGACAGAGAACTTTATGTAGCCAGTCAAAATGACTGAGAAGCAAAACAAGCAAGGCTTTTTACCGAGTGATCGGAGGATGAATGATGAGTGAAAGTACACAACACAAACTGTCTCGGGTAAGAACACCCAGAGTTCAGATTACTTATGACGTGGAAACTGGCGGTGCCCAGAGCCGACGTGAAATCCCCTACGTGGTCGGGGTATTGGCTCCGCTCGCAGGTCAGTCGACCAAGGTGCCAGCGCGACTGAGTGATCGCAAGATGGTGCAGATCGACCGTGACAACTTCGACGGCGTTATGGCCTCCATTGAGCCGCGACTAGGCTTCTCGGTGCCAAACACCATAGAGGGGGGTGGCAGTAACTTAGCAGTTGATCTCGTATTGTCGTCTTTCGACGACTTCGAGCCTGTGGGCATACTCAAGCAGATTCCGCAAATACGCTCTCGCTTTGAGCAGCGTGGCCGTCTGCGCGACTTTCTGGCCAAGCTTGATGGCAACGACGACCTGCTCGAAGCACTGGAAGCAGTGCTAGGTGACCCCAAGCGGCGCGATGCGCTAAACGCTCTAGTGGCTAAGGCCAAAGACGATATTGACGCAGCGCGTGCATTGGACGACTCGGTAGCGCGGGCCGAAGCGGTGCTGGCAGCGATTGCTGAGAAGGATCGCGCAGCGGGTACCGACTTGGGCGATTTACTGCAGAAGGGCATGATGACACTGGAAGAAGCTCAAGTTCCTTATGCGATCGAACTGCTCGAGGAATTTCTGACTCAGTTTGTTGCCTCTGGTGACATTAAGGCAAAAGACATTGACGGCCTGCCTATCATGGCAGCCTTGGTCAGCCAACGTGTGGCCGAACTAGACGGGGCGATTAGCCGACAATTGAACTACATACTGCATCATGAAGATCTGCAGGCGCTGGAAGCATCATGGCGCGGACTCAACTATTT
This sequence comes from uncultured Gammaproteobacteria bacterium, assembly GCA_913049565.1. The sequence continues at coordinate 3,272 of CAJWZG010000006.1, read as the reverse complement.
GGTGATGAATACGGAAACCAGTAGTTCGCTGAAGATTCGCGTGCTCAACGCAACCTTTGAAGAGCTTTACAAAGATCTCGACAAGGCCGTTGAGTTCGATCAAAGCACCCTATTCAAGATCATCTACGAGCAAGAGTACGGCACCTTTGGTGGCGAACCCTATAGCGTCTTGATTGGCGACTATCAAATTGGCCGCTCGCCAAGAGACATCACTTTTGCAGAGAAGATGAGCAATGTTGCCGCTGCGGCACATGCCCCTTTCATCAGCAGTGCCTACTCCAAGTTGTTCGACATGGAAGACTTCGATGAGCTGCACAAGCCAAGGGATTTAGCCAAGCTGTTTGAAAGCGCTGAGCTGATTAAGTGGCGGTCCTTCCGTGAGACTGAAGATTCTCGCTACGTCACCTTGGCATTGCCCAAGGTATTGCTGCGGCTGCCTTACCATCACGAGAACAACCCGGCAGAGGGTGTGTACCTCGATGAGGATGTTGCAGTAACTCTTTATGAGCTCAACGAAGACGGCGAGGTAGTTACGGATAAGGCCGGTAACCCGGTTGTTATTACCGCTGCTGATGCCAACGGTGTGGAACTGGAACGTACGAAAAAGCAGGTCGACGCGTCGAAGATGTTGTGGGGTAACCCGGCTTACATTCTAGGGCGGGTTATCACCCGGGCATTTGAACAGTACGGCTGGACTGCAGCGATCAAGGGAGTGGACGGCGGTGGCCTGGTAGAAGGCTTGCCAGCCTATACCTATGAAACCGAAGACGGCGACATCACCCTAAGTTGCCCGACTCAGGTATCCATTACCGACCGCCGGGAAAAAGAATTGAATGACTTGGGCTTTATGGCGATATGCCACTGCAAGGGCTCGGATAAGGCCGCCTTTTTTGGTGGTCAGACAACCAACAAAGCGCGTCAGTATCTGACCGATTCAGCCAACGCGAACGCGCAAGTCTCGTCGATGCTGCCCTATATGCTGGCGTCGTCGCGATTTGCGCACTACATCAAAGTGATGATGCGCGAGCGCGTGGGCACCTTTATGTCTCGACAAAATGTCGCGGACTATCTCAATAACTGGCTCTCGCAATTTGTGTTGCTAGATGACGGTGCACCGCAAGCCCTGAAGGCGCGATACCCATTGCGTGAGGCCCGTGTAGATGTCACCGAAGTTGAGGGCAAGGTAGGTTCATACCGAGCAACTGTATTCCTGCGACCGCACTTTCAGTTGGAAGAGCTGACAGCGTCGATTCGCATGGTCGCTGATCTACCTTCCTAAGCAAGAATTAAGGAGCAAGTAAATGGATTTAGTATTATTGAAGCCGGGTAACGTCGAAGTGCCTGAGGGGCAGGGTAGTTTGATCGACGGGCCGATTTTCGGTGTCGACACCGAATGGTCCGAATGTATCGAGCTTGTGTCATGCAACTATGGGTTTTCCCAGCAGATGACCACTGACGTCAGTAACCAAGCGCGAACATCCGGTCGGCCTAACATCAATGATATTACCGTTGTGAAGTACCTAGATGTGGTCTCTCCGGTTTTATATCGACATGCATTGAGCGCTACGCCCTTGGATGACGGCGAGAACCCAACGGAGATTTATCTGTGTAGAAACTCTAACCAAGAGGGTGATGAAAACGTTATCGCAACGATCATGACCATTTCCTTGAGTAACTGCATGATCTCGTCGGTACAGGCTCAGTCACATCCTAACGACATTGCTACCGAGCAGTTTACGTTGAATTTCACAGACATTAAGTGGGCTGCGAACTTCCAGGGTGTTGATGCGAACAGTCAGGCGGGTGCATTGGTGTACCAGTGGAGTGTCGCCAAGAATCGTCAAACGATCAGCTAATAGATGGAGTATCTGTTCGACCGGCTGTGTCTGGGTAGCACGCGTTCGCGTGGTGAATCAGCCACATTCGGCGGCAGTGGCGGCATAGAGGCATCTGTGAACCGCGAGCTTGAAAGAATTACTTCTCAACGACAGTATTTCGAAGGCTTTGAGTATCGAAGAGATACGTCGGATCGGGAAAATGTTCTTGGTTTTGGCATCTCTCGCGGTATCGGCGAAGTGCTCAACGCGCCATCGGCGCGCACGCTTGCGCTAGAGATTAGGCGAGCGATTCTGGCCAATGAACCTCGGTTGCTGCGCCCGACGGTCAGTGTGAAGGGCAGTGATAAGGGCGGGCGCGCCTTTATGCTTATGATTCGAGGCTTCCTCAAGATAGACGAGCAAATGATTGACTATAAAAGGCACTTTTCGACGCTTGGAGTGAGCTGATGTCGCGTTCTAACCGCGATAGGCTTAACGCTTACTATCAGGCCGAACTGGATTCTCTGCGCGTGGCGGGGGACGAGTTCGCGCATATTTATCCCAGCATAGCGTCAGAACTATCCCTCTCTGAAGGCGAGGCTCGGGATCCCCATGTAGAACATTTAATTCAGTCTTTTGCGTGGATGATGAGTCGTCTGCGCATGCAGGTTGAGGCCGAAACTCGACGCCTACCCGAAACCATGCTGGAAGAGCTGGCACCGAATTTCATTCAGGCTCGGCCTTGCATGGCCATCGTCGAGTGTGATGTTGACGGCGCCAGTACGGATTTTTCCGCAGGCTTTGCCCTAGATCAGGGCCTGACCTTTGCGCCAGTGGGAGTACTGGGGGAAGAAGATGATGCGGCCCGCCTGCGCAGAGCGCGTTTTTCTGTGCCTTATGACACGCAGCTCTGGCCTATGAAAGTAACGGCAGTAGCCAGTAACTCTGAGGCAGAGGCTCGAGCCATTGCCCAAGCCTATCCAACCTCCAGAGCGTCCATCAAGATAGCTTTGCAGGCCGATGAAAGCGCCAGCTTAGATACCTTGAGGCTGGATGCGCCGCTGCGTTTTTATATAAACACAGAACAAGGCTATGGCGACCGCTTATATGACACTTTGGCATCACGAGTCATCGGTGTTGCGGTGAGCGACAGCTCGGGAGCCGTATTGCGCACCTTAAAAGCAGACAATTTCGCCATGAGTGGTTTTGCTCATAACGAACAGCTGTTTGGCCTGTGCGGCACCCACGAGCTTGGCGCGTCTGTGTTGCAGGACTTTTTTGCCTTCCCAGAAAAATTCTCTTTCTGCGAAGTTCTTGGTCTTGCAGACCTAGAACTCAGCGCATTTCTGCGCGATGGCGTGGCACAAATTAATCTGCATCTGGTGCTGGATGACACGCTGTCAAATAGCGCCGGGCTACGAGCCGACACCTTCAAACTGAACTGCTTCCCAGTGA
>CAJWZG010000005.1 GCA_913049565.1 uncultured Gammaproteobacteria bacterium | reverse complement strand
TGCAAAGGTCGAGCAATCGAGGTATGTCGCCATCTCTACGGTGCTGGGCAAATTGATAATCATAGGGGCTTCGGGCGTAGCGCCCCAGGTATCGGCCACCGCGGTGCAAATGTCTGCCGCGAAATCTAGCTCCGTGCCAGTAAAGCTTTCCGGCGAGTATTCAAAGGTCACATTAGAAGCAAAGTCTTTTAGGCCTTCGCGCACAAGTGCCGTGCCTTCAACGGCTAAATCGATAATCCCCTGACGGTCCATACCAAAAACCACACGCCGCTGTAGTGCCGAGGTGGAGTTGTAGAGATGGAAAATCACGTTGGGGGCGCCCTCCAGCGCCTCTACCGAACGCTCGATCAATTCTTTGCGAGCCTGACAGAGAATCTGAATATGTACGTCGTCCGGTATTCGATCTTCGTCAATGATGCGGCGAATAAAGTCAAAATCCGGCTGGGATGCAGCGGGAAAGCCCACTTCAATTTCTGCAAAACCAACTTCTAGTAAGAGGTCCCAAAGACGCATTTTTTCGTCGACGCTCATGGGATCAATCAGCGCTTGATTGCCGTCGCGTAGATCCACACTGCACCAACGTGGGGCTTGGGTGAGCACCTTGCTCGGCCATTGACGATCTGGCAGATCGACAGCTGCAAAGGCTTTGTATTTCTCAAATGGCATCGCGCCGACAGCACGACCGCTGGTTGGTTGACTACTCATAACTTTCACTCTGTTTTGCCAGAAAGGCCTGCCACTCACATAGCACTGGCGTCATCTGGACTATCATAACGAACATCCGACGCTGTGTCGGATTTCTTCAAGGTTAGGTTGGGCGTGGCCCTAGGGTATTAAGAGTTGTGCCGGAGACCCGGCAGCAGGAGTAGCGCTAGAAGCAGCGCTTCAGGACGTGAAAAACCGGACAGCATGTCGCCCCGAGCAAGCTCGGTGGACGCAAATTGTTTGCTGTCACGGGAATTTTCCATCGCTCGACTATAATGCCCTACTCGGGCATTGCAACCCCCGCGCCAACTCCTAGGTTGTTAAACCAAAACCAACTCAGGCCTGACCCGCTCTGAATCAATCCCAAACCGGTCTTACCCCAGATCTATTGTTACCGCCGTCGCCGAGCGCTGCGCTTTTAACCGGGCGTCTGTCAGCGAATCGGCTAGCGCCAAAGCAACACCAACGCGGCGCTCACCAGCCACCTCGGGTTTGCCGAATAAGCGCAGTTGGGTATCCGATTCTGCCAGCGCCTGCTCAAGGCCACTGAAAGACAGCGACTTGGAATGGCCGTGGGCCAACACCACTGCTGACGCCGCTGGCCCTAGCTGACGAATTCTGGGGATCGGCAGCCCCAATATGGCCCGGGCGTGGAGGGCAAATTCACTGAGATCCTGACTGATAAGGGTCACCATGCCGGTGTCGTGAGGCCGCGGACTGACTTCCGAGAAATATACGTTGTCACCCTTGATGAAAAATTCCACGCCAAACAGTCCCCAACCGCCCAAGGCTGTGGTCACCGTTTCGGCAATCGATTGGCTTTGCGCCAAAGCTCCCGCCGACATGGGCTGAGGTTGCCATGACTCTTGGTAGTCACCACCCTCTTGGCGGTGACCTATGGGAGCGCAAAAACTGGTGCCATTGCGATGGCGCACGGTGAGCAGCGTAATTTCATAGTCAAAATCAACAAAGCCTTCGACGATCACTGTACGGCCAGCACCCCGGGCACCGGCCACTGCGTACTGCCAAGCCGCATCGATATCGTCCGCGCTATGCAGGGTCGACTGCCCCTTGCCAGAACTGGACATCACTGGCTTGACGATACAGGGCAGACCAATGGTTTCAATTGCTTGGCGATAGGCCGCTTCGTTGTGGGCAAACTGATAGGGCGAGGTGCGCACGCCTAACTCCTCGGCGGCCAGCCGCCGAATGCCTTCTCGATCCATGGTCAATCGAGCCGCGCTCGCGGTAGGAATCACTCGTAAACCAGACTGCTCCATCTGCACCAATGTCGGTGTGGCGATGGCCTCAATTTCCGGCACAACTAAATCCGGCGACTCGCGCTCAATAATCTGCTGTAAGGCTGCGCCGTCGAGCATATCGATAACATGGCTGCGATGGGCCACTTGCATTGCTGGGGCGTTGGGGTATCGGTCTACTGCGATTACCTCCACTCCCATGCGCTGCAGTTCGATCACCACTTCCTTACCCAGTTCACCGCTGCCCAGCATCATGACCTTGGTCGCGCCGGGGGTTAGCGCGGTGCCAAGCGCTATAGACAAATTGTCAGTCACGGTCTTTTCTCCCACCACACCTAAACTAATGCCGCTGCACTTTGCAGCACCATCCCTGCTTTAAAGCGCTTGGCATTCTCCACATAGTGAGCTGCGCCAATACGGATGCCCTTGGCCTGCTCATCGGTTAGTGTTTTGACCACCTTGCCCGGAGAGCCCATAAACATGGAGTTATCCGGAATTTCCTTGCCTTCGGTAATCAGTGCGTTGGCACCGATAATGCAATTTTTGCCGATCTTCGCGCCGTTTAGCACGACGGCGTTAATGCCGATAAGCGACCCTTCTCCAATATCGCAGCCGTGCAGCATGACCTTGTGCCCAATCGTGACATGCGGGCCAATCACCAGTGGATGGCCTGGGTCGGTGTGCAGTACAGAGCCATCTTGCACATTGGAACCCACGCCAATGGTGATCAAATCGTTATCACCGCGCACTACCGCGTTAAACCAGACGCTGGCGTCTTGTTTGAGCAGCACATTGCCCACCACTACTGCGGAATCGGCTACCCAGTAATCGCCTTCTGCGCGCACCTTTGTTCCATCTAGCTCGTACAACATTGTCCGCCCTCCTCGGCGTTTATCCATTCGCAACAAGTGCAGTGTTTTTCGAATAGCGCCGGCATCCGGCGTTTGCAAAACCCCATGGTAATGAAGCGTTGCGTCAACCACTACAACAATGAGCGCAAGCGATGCCAGCCACTGTCACAAATAGGTATACTGACGCTATGAAATTTTGTAGTGCCTGCGGCGCAACCGTAGATTACCAAGTACCAGAAGACGATACCCGTGAGCGCGCGGTTTGCAGTAACTGCGGTGCTATTCATTATCAGAACCCGAAGATTATTGCTGGCACCCTGCCCATTTGGGGAGATCAAGTACTACTATGCAAACGGGCAATAGAACCACGTCGAGGCTATTGGACACTGCCAGCCGGGTTTATGGAGAACGGTGAAACAGCCGCGGATGGCGGCGCCAGGGAAACCATGGAAGAGGCCAATGCAGAGGTTGCCAACCCAAGCCTGTATACCGTTTTCAGCCTGCCGCATATTTCTCAGGTCTATATGTTTTTCAAGGCAGATTTGATTGGACCAACGTTTAGCAGCGGCTCTGAATCACTGGAGGTCGCCCTGTTCTCCGAACAAGACATTCCTTGGGATGAGTTGGCCTTTCCGGTCATAAACGCCACGTTGAGGCACTATTTTGCAGACCGAGAGACCCAATCATTCCCCGTGCATTATGAGAACTTGGAATTTCGTCGCCGCTAAGCGGTTATCAAACGCGTTAGCGCAAGTTAAAACAGTCTGCGAGCGTTACGGAACATTCGCAGCCACGGGCCATCTTCCTGCCAAGCCGGATCACGCCAAACGTTTTGAATGCTGCGGTAGACCCGCTCTGGATGAGGCATCATGGCCAGCACCCTACCCTGGGCCGCCGTAAGACCTGCCAATCCATCGGGGGCACCGTTGGGATTGTCCGGGTAGAAAGCTGCTACGTTGTGACTGGCATCCACATAACGCAGAGCGACCTGCTGATGTCGAGCAAGCTCCGCGGCATCTGCGTCACTAAGCTCCGGGCGACCCTCGCCATGAGCCACCGCCACCGGTATAACACTACCCGCCATATCGGTCAGCCATGGGCTGGTGCCATCCTCGATACGCACCATGACGGTACGGCCCTCAAACTGCTCGCTGCGGTTGCGCACAAAAGTTGGCCAATGGTCTGCTTCGGGAATGAGCGAGCGTAGCTGGGAAAGCATTTGGCAGCCGTTACAAATGCCCAACGCAAGAGTGTCAGCGGCGAAGAATTCGGCAAACTGATCACTCAGCCTTGCGTCGAGCAGTATGCTTTTCGCCCAACCACCACCAGCCCCGAGTACGTCGCCATAGGAGAAGCCACCGCAGGCGGCGAAAGCCTGAAAGTCTGTCAATTTTCGCGTGCCAGAAACTAGGTCTGACATATGCACGTCGACGCAGTTGAAGCCCGCAGCACTAAAAGCTGCAGCCATTTCGATCTGTCCGTTAACCCCTTGCTCGCGCAGAATCGCGATGTTCGGTAAGGCCGACCCAACTGCGGCGGGAATTTGCCTTGGGTCGAAGGTAAGCCGGGCATTTAAACCGGGGTTTTCGTCGCGGCTCGCCATAACACTGGCAAATTCTTCGTCAGCGCAGGCTGCGGAATCGCGGCGACGCTGCATCACATAACTGGTTTGCGCCCATTGCTGCTGCAAGACACCACGGGAGGCTGTATACAAAGGCTGCCCGGCCTGCATGATGACGACTTGATCGTCACTGCGAATCTGCGCCACCACGTCGCACCCACCGGGGGCGGCTTCGCGCAGTGCAGGTAAATCTGCCTCGGCGATTTGTAGCACCAAGCCAATTTCTTCATTAAACAAAGTCGGCAGCACTTCTGCATCTTCAGGCAGATCAATGTTCAGCCCAAGGCGGCTGGCAAAGGCCATTTCCAGCAAGGTTGCCAATAGTCCACCATCTGAGCGGTCGTGCATGGCTAAAATTTTGCCCTGACGCTTCCACTCAATGGCAAGGTTAAGCAGAGTCTTCAAAGCCTGAGGGTCTTGCACATCTGGGGCTACATTACCCAACTGGCCATAGACCTGCGCTAGAGCGCTACCACCAAGTCGCTGGGCGCCTAAGTCGAGCAGCACCAGTACGCTGTCCTGTTGCAACTGCAGTTCAGGGGTTACCGTAAGACGGGTATCGGTTACTGGGGCAAAACTCGACACTATAAGCGTTACCGGCGACACCACGGCTTTCGCGCCTTGCTCGTCCTGCCAGCGGGTTTGCATAGACAAAGAATCCTTGCCAACGGGAATGGCGATACCCAGAGCGGGACAAAATTCCTCGCCGACGGCGGTTACCGCATCAAACAGCGCCTGCTCCTCGGCATTGCTGCCCGATGCCGCCATCCAGTTGGCAGAAAGCACTACCCGTCCCAACGATTCGATATCTGCACTAACGATATTTGTTAGCGCTTCAGCTACGGCCATACGGGCAGCAGCACTGGGGTCTATCAACGCCAGCGGGCTGCGCTCGCCCATGGCAAAGGCCTCGCCTGCATAAGTGCGGTAACCAGACAAAGTGACCGCTGCATCGGCTACCGGTACCTGCCAAGGGCCGATCATGGGTTGGGTCGCCACCATGCCCGTAATGCTGCGGTCGCCAATGGTGATTAAAAACTGTTTGCTGGCTACTGCTGGCAAATGCAGCACGCGGTGTATGGCTTCATCGAGCACTATGCTATCTAGTGCAAGCGCGGGCAGGGCTTTTGCGGCTCGATCAAAGGTGCGGGTCATTTTGGGTGCCTTGCCCAGCAGCACGTCCAAGGGCAAATCCACCGGGCTGTTGCCAAAGTGGGCATCGGTTACCTGTAACTGACCACCACTGGCAGAGCGGCCAACTACCGCGTAGGGGCAGCGCTCGCGGACGCAGATATCTTCAAATGCCTGTAGCTGCTCAGCCGCAATGCCCATCACATAACGCTCCTGAGCTTCGTTACACCAAATTTCCAGCGGACTCATACTAGTATCTGCGCTGAGCACGTTACGCAGTTCAATACGCCCGCCGGTATGCACGTCATGAATTAGCTCTGGCAGCGCATTGGAGAGCCCGCCCGCACCAACGTCGTGGATCAACAAAATGGGGTTGTCTTCATTCAACGCACAGCAGCGGTCGATCACTTCTTGGCAGCGCCGTTCCATTTCCGGGTTGCCGCGCTGCACTGAGGCAAAATCCAAATCAGAGGAACTGCTGCCAGACGCCATACTCGACGCAGCACCGCCGCCAAGGCCGATCAACATCGCCGGGCCGCCCAGCACGACGAGCGCTGTGCCTTGCGGAAAGTCTTTTGCATGCACGTGTTCGTCGCGCACGCTGCCCACACCGCCCGCGATCATTACCGGCTTGTGGTAGCCTCGCACCGGCTCATCAGCCGACGCCTGATACTCAAAAGTGCGGAAATAGCCGCTAATTGCTGGCCTGCCGAATTCATTGTTAAAGCTGGCAGCGCCAATGGGGCCTTCCAGCATGATGTCCAGCGCAGACACCAAATGTTCCGGTTTGCCCGTTGCCAGTTCCCAAGGCTGGGCCAGCTCTGGCAGATTCAGATGCGACGTCGTAAAACCGGTCAGCCCCGCCTTGGGTTTAGAGCCACGCCCCACAGCCCCCTCATCTCGAATTTCACCGCCGGCACCGGTCGCTGCGCCAGCAAATGGCGCAATAGCGGTTGGGTGATTGTGGGTTTCAACCTTCATCAGTATGTGCGCGGGTTCTGGCACAAACTCGTAACGCTGGGAGCTAGCATCGACCAGTAGGCGATCTACTTGGGGACCCGCTATTACCGCTGCGTTATCGCTGTAGGCGCTGAGTACCCCTTCGCCATTGATCTGGCGATGTGTATTACGAATCATGCTGAACAGGGAGCGGGTTTGCGGTTGTTGGTCGACGATCCAGTCGGCATTAAAAATTTTATGCCGACAGTGTTCAGAATTCGCCTGCGCAAACATCATTAGTTCCACATCTGTGGGGTTGCGCGCAAGGGCTACATAGGCGTTGTGTAGATAGTCAAATTCATCATCAGAAAGGGCCAATCCAAGTCGCGTATTGGCTTCCTGCAGGGCGGGCAAGCCGTCTTCCAGCAACGCCACGTGAGCCACTGGCTTGGGTTCGGCCTGATGAAACCAGTCGCTAAACGATTCCTTTACCCAGCATTCTTCGGTCATGCGATCATGCAGTGCGCGCTGGTTCAGGCTCTCCCCGTCGGCAGAATCAGCAGCATCTGCGACAAACCAACGCAGCCCCCGCTCTACTCGTAGCACCGTGCTCAAGCCGCAACGCGTAAAAATGTCGGTAGCCTTACTCGACCAAGGTGAAATGGTACCGCCACGAGGCAGCACGGTTAGCGCGCGAACACCCCGCCGCGCTGGCAATTCTTGGGTGGGGCCGTAACGCAGCAACTGCTGCACCTGTTGTTGTTGCTCGGCGCTGAGATCTTCCTTTAGCTGGAGCAGGTGAACGAATTCGGCGTAAACCACCTCGGGTACGTCGGCCTGAATTTTGGCGAGAGAGAAAACTGACAAAGCCGCGGGGCCATCAAGAAGCAAGGGTGGCACGGAGCTGGAAGTCACATTCAAGGTGCTTGCCTATCGCGAGCTGAGAAGTTGCAGATGATAAACCAATGTCGCCGACGAGTCAGTGCAAGGGCGCGGGCAAGCTTAGCGTCGCTTGGCGGCAAAGAACTCGCTCATGCGGCTGGCGCACAGATCATTCAACACGCCTTCGGACACCTCGATGCGGTGGTTTGTTGGATGCTGGTCAAGCCATGGATGGCTCAACAAGGCACCAGCTTTCGGCTCTCGAGCGCCAAATACCACCCGCTCAACTCGTGCGTGTACGAGTGCACCAACACACATCAAACAAGGCTCGATGGTGACATAAAGCACACTGCCCGGCAGGCGGTAATTACCCTGAGCCTGCGCCCCATGACGCAAGGCGACGATTTCCGCGTGGGCTGTTGGATCACAGCTTGCAATCGGCTGATTAAAGCCCTGACCAATCAACTCGTCATCACGGACCAGTATGGCCCCAACGGGCACCTCACCTGCGGCAGCTGCGGCGTCAGCCAACTTCAAGGCTTGCAGCATATATTCAGCATTTTTGGCCGCTACAGGATCTAAACCACTGACCTCATATTGACGCTGAAAGTCCCGAGTGAGCGCTCCCCAAGCGCTGTTTTGCGCGCGCTGCTGATGCAGTACAAAGGCCTCAGTACCGACAAAGGTTTCGGCCACATCGAAACACAATGGATCGCTGGGGCTTGGGGTGACTGCAAGGGACAGGCAACCTGGTTCGGCCCGGGTCAAAGCAATATGTCGCGCTAGTTCAGCTTCCGTTGCAGCCAACTGCTGTACGGGCACGCGTATCCATCCCGTTAGGCTCACCCTATCCATATGCTGGCACCACGCTGCTGAAAATGCGAACCGGAAGACTATTGCAACTCAACGCCATTGCAACTCGCCGTCCGCAACAAGTCATCAAGTAGGACCGCCTAATTCCCAGCAATGGGGGCAACGGCTTCAGGATTAGTCCAAAAGCCACTCAAGAGGTCTGAATAGGCAATAACGAACAACGCATCGGTATCGATAATTACCCGCGTGCCCCTACTTACGGAGCCAGGACTCAATTCAATCTCTCCAACCAAGTTAAGTGCCGCATTCGCTGGCGTCGCCTTATCGGTCAATTCAAATAATGCAACCCGGTCGACGTACTGATAGCCATTGTCGACTCTACCCCCTGCCGAGTACGGTACGGTCAAACGGTCAGTATCTTGGCCCGCTAAATAAGTAAATGCGTAGCGATTGTATTGGGCTGGACTATAGCCCCACTCCCACTCAGCAGGCACCGAGACATCGCAGCCATTGGGTACCATGGCACCGGCAGCGCGCACTGCGCCAAGCTCAACACAACTGAGCGACTCAGGGTTACTCACATCGGCCACGTTATATAGCTCTAGCTTGGGAAAGCGGCGCTCGCTGGAGCCAAGACCCAGCAGCAACTCAGCGTTGACCTCATGCAAAAGATCAGAAAAGCCGGGCACCTCTAGCTCGCCCACAATAGTTGGAGATGTCGGCTCGGAGAGGTCGACTACATACAGCGGATCAATACGCTCGAATGTCACAAGGTAGACTCGGGACCCCATAAATCTAACGCCGTAAAGATCCTCGTTAACCTTGCCAATACGGGCTGACCGGTCATCGCCTAGCACACCCAATACCTCAAGCTCAGGAGCCGATGCTTCGGGGCGAAGCGTGAACAGGCGATGCCGAAACTGATCCTCAGGGTTGCCGGTCCGCTCGGTTGTTACCAGCCGCAGAACGCCCTCGTGCTCGCTAATCCGAAAGTCGTTGTTACCACCTGAGTAAAGCGCTCCTTCGACCTCTTCGGAGCCAAGATAGTCATAGGTCTCCCGGTCCAGCAGATGCACCAGTGTTGTCGCAGACTCAGCGTCCCAGCGGACATAGGTCAATGCGATGCTGTCATCGCTCACATACACGCCACCGACTGGCTCCATAATGCAGGCTGATCGCAGGATCTCGCCGGTTGATGAAGACACCGTAAGCAGGGTTGTCAGAACCGAATCTGCAGGTAAATCCGCCGCAAGCGGATGCTCTTGATCAACCCGGTAGCAGTCATCGAGCGAAAACGGTGTGGCGGGCACATCGTCTATCAAAATTTCTGGCAACACGTTGGACTCAAATGCATCCGCCAAAATCGCATCGTTATTGACAATGTCCTCCGCGGTCTGCGGGTAAGCGATAAGACCGTCGATGTTTGGCGTGTGTCGAGTAATGAGGTACACCTCGTCGCCCGCTCGGCGCGACGCCACCAAACCGCCCTCAACGCTCAGCTCGCTGACCAAGTTTGGCGATCCCAGAGTAGTAATATCGTAGGACTGAAGCCTTACCGTCTGCTCCCGCCAATAAAAAGGTTCGATAAATCGCTCACCAAAAGAACCCCACCAAGATGTCGACAGCAGCACCTGCAGGGAGTTGTCATTTAAGTGAATGCCTTCTGCCGATATTCCCTCCGGCAGAGTAATGCTGCCCGCCTGACTCGCGGTTCCTGCGACCGGGTCGGTGGTGAATAGTTTGATTTGCAACTCCAGCGGAGCAGGCGCTTGCCTAGCTTCGTCAGATTCCAAGGTAACTGCATCGACAACAAAACAGCAGCCACTGCGACTCGGGGCAATGGCCAATGTGGAGCCGTCGTATTTTACGATATCGTGTTCATCTACCTCGGCCTCTAACGTGTAGGTGCTGGAAAATGAACTGCCAGCCGCATCAGCTGCCTGCGTCGCTTCGAGCGCCACCGGTTCGCCAAACGCACTTCTAGCGGCAGATTCTCGACTCAACTTGGCAATGTACTCGGCCAAGCCGTCCCCATCGCTACCTGTAATCCATAGGCCCGTGGACTCGGTTGGCGGCGGCACAAAGGGGGGCGGCGCGGTGACCGCTGATGATCCTCCACCGCAGGCCACAGCGAAGCAAGACATCAGAGGCAGGAACAACAAAGTTTTATTTAACACGCAGTGTCCTCGCCTTTTTCGTTGATCGCCCAAGACTCGGCTACCCGGCTTTCGTTTGCGCAAACATCACCCGTCAAATGTAATATGCTACGCGGCCAACTTGGCCAAGTCTTGACATTAGATGTGGTGGAATCGACAGTAGCGTGATTTGTTCGTCGGTCTGCCCCAATTGACGATGAGCGGTTGGCACCACTGCGCTAGATAAGTGAGCCGATAGACTAATACGCAACTCTGCGGCTGCAAACTATTGACTTCAACAGCCCCTCGATCTATCTACCCCCTATGGGTATACGAATTTGCACAATACTGCTTTGTCTGATGTCGCCAATTTTGGCTGCAAGGCCTATCTCCTATTCCGGTGGCTCCACCCTCATGGGCTTTTCTGATCGATACAAGGATTCCGTTTACTACCACTACTCGCCCACATTTAAGTACTCGCTAGGCATTGAGGCAATTACCGAAAAACAGCGCGATAGCGACCACGCTTACGCGCGAGCCACCTACCTGCTGAACCGCAAGAACACCCGACACTCACAGCGCAATTTGTATTTGCATTCAGGCCTAAGCTCCCGGGGTTTGGACGAGCACTTCTATGGCGTATTTGGCGACTGGGAAACCCGTCGCTGGTTTACTAGCTTTGGCTACCAACACACCAAAACCCGCGAGGGCGACTACGACGACCAGTTTCTTCAATTAGGGGTTGCACCTTATTTAGGCGAGTACGGGGACTTGCACACTTGGCTGATGGTTAAGGCTCGTAAGAAAACCCGCCATGACGACTGGGCGGCCTATCCAGTGTTAAAACTTTTTAAAGGCGGCTTTCTGGTGGAGTTCGGTTACCACCCCAAGGCCGAATGGGACATTCATTTAGTACAACGTTTTTAGAGGGAATATATGCATAAACTATCACTCATCCTGTTATTTGTTACTGCACCAGCCTTCGCGGATATAGCCGACGATCACGGGCAGGCAGAACACCAACATCTGATCCATGGCCAACAGATCGAGTTCGATGAAACCCGACTCGAGCAGTTTGCAGACAGCCTCGGCAGCGCCCAAATCGCCGTGGTCAGTGTGTTGGGCATGGTCTGCGATTTCTGCGCAAGAGGCATCGAAAAAACCTTCAAGCGCGACAAAGCGGTAACTAAAATCGATGTGGATTTGGCCAATGGGCAAGTGCTAATCGCCTATACGCTGGATGCACAGATCGACCGAAAAGATATAGAGAAGAAAATTTTGGCCAACGGCCAAAATGTAACTGCCGTGCTGGTGAAGACAATTTGAGTGTGCCTGCAATGAATACCAAGGCCGCCAACTATTTTTCTCTTTTTGCCTCGTCCTCAACGCTGATTTGCTGCGCACTGCCTTCTTTGTTTGTTGTTCTCGGGGCGGGCGCGAGCTTCGCCAGTTTGTTAACCGTGTTTCCGTTTTTGATCACGCTCTCTCAGCACAAAGTTGCAATCTCCTTAGCTGCCCTCGCGGGCATCACTCTGGCAGGCTGGCTGCACTACATAACCGCACGCATGCCCTGCCCGGCAGACCCAGAGCTGGGGCGCGAATGTTTGAAAGCGAGGCGGCGGGGACGTTACATTTACTTTGGCTCGGTGGGTCTGTTTTGCTTTGCCACCGTATTTACCTACATTGTTCCAAGAGTTTTTTGACCATGAAGCACCCCAACCATACTCAGTTGCTGCCCAATATGCGGCGTATCGAAGGCCAGGTCCGTGGCGTCGCGAAAATGATTGAAGAAGAAAAGTACTGTGTCGACATCCTCAATCAACTCAAAGCAATAACAAAAGCGCTCTCAACTGTAGAGGGAAAGGTTCTTCAAACCCACTTGAAAGCTTGTGTACGCGGCTCGCTCGACGCAACAGACGACTTCGATGCAAAGGTCGAGGAACTTCTCAAGGTTTTAAAGCGCTAGGTTTGGATTGTTGCCAACCCGGAGCATTTTGCTTCGAGGCAAGTTATGCGATGCTCGGTTCTGAAACGAAACCAAGGAGAGAATAATGAGCGAAGAACAAGAAGTGATCGTCGAGCGTCGCGGGCGCATTATGGTGATCACACTAAACCGCCCCGAAGCAATGAACGCCATTAACGGCGCACTGTCCAACGGCCTGTGGACTGCCGTTCAAGAACTCGACGCTGACGATTCTTTAACCGCTGGCATTATTACCGGCAACGGTCGGGCGTTTTGCGCCGGTATGGATCTCAAGGCCTTTGCTCGCGGTGAGGACATCGGCCCGCTGAATCAATTCGTCCGCTCTGGAGCCAATAAGCCGCTAATCGCAGCGGTAAATGGCTTCGCACTGGCTGGCGGCTGCGAAGTGATGTTGACCTGCGACCTCATTGTTGCGGCCAAGGGTGCCAAAATTGGCATCCGCGAAGTAAAAGTAGGATTATTTGCCGCGGCAGGTGGCGTATTTCGACTACCCGCTCGAGTTGGTTACGCCAAGGCCATGGAAATGGCCCTAACCGGAGAACCCATAAGCGCGGAGGAAGCCATGGAAGCCGGTCTGCTCAGCGCCATAACCGAATCTGGCGAGGCCCTAGATGCCGCAATTGCACTGGCGGAACGAATTGCTGAAAACGCACCGCTGGCTGTTAATGCTTCGAAATCCCTCGTGCGGGCCGCGGCTAGCGGTATCGAAGAAGACAAGCTCTGGGAGATGCAGGTACCACTGCAAAAGTCAGTGTTCAGTTCCAATGACGCCAAGGAAGGCCCGGTTGCCTTTGCCGAAAAGCGCGCCCCCAATTGGACTGGCACTTAGACACCGAGAGCAAGTACTGGGGACTGGGATTCCAGCACAAGTCTGCTGCAAGCAAAAAGGGGCTCAGTGCCCCTTTTTTGTCGCTGCAAAATGCTTCGACGCCGCATCCGCCAAACACCTCAATCGTGTTCAAGCCCATTGGCAAGACCAATAATTTCATCGGGAGGCAAAGACTGATTGTCTAGACACTCAATGTTAATACTGAACTGAGTAGCATCTCGGCGCCGGCGATGGTGGGTGTAGACGCCGCAGATGGCGCAAAAAAAGTGCTCGGCGATGTGCTTATTCCATTGGTAAAGACTGAGTTGTTCGGCGCCAGCGAGCAACCTGAAGTCGGCGTCAGGTATCGCCTTCATGACAATGCCTTTTTTACGGCATAACGTGCAGTTACAGCGATACAGGTCTGTTACCGGTGAATCGACTTCAACTGCGAAGCGCACTACACCGCAGTGGCAACCGCCTTCAAGGACTGGCATTCACACTTCTTCCAATAACTTACGAGGGGAAGCACGAACAGATCGCGCAACTAGTCAGAAGCTTTAACGTCGTACTTTGGGTTGTTCTTGCAAAAAGCCTCGAAGGTAGCGGCTAGGTTGGCCGACATCTGAGAAAACAACAGAGCAGATTCATAAGACTCCTTCATTTGCTCAGTCTGGCCAGCCTTGTTGGCTGCATCGGCATTCTGCATCGCGTCACCAGAGACGTAACTATAAATACCTGCCGCTTTGCTCGTGCTACGACAGTCTTTTTCAGGCCAGAAACCAATATCCTTTTCGCTTACTCCCTGCTGCGTGGCACACGCAGATTGAGCAGCCGCACCAAGCAAAATAAAGACGAGGCCAAGTTTTTTCATATTTTTGCTCCCTAACCCTCGATTGCGGTGCCCATTCCCTCCTCACGAGCAGCCGTCTAGGCCAAAGATCACCCGGCCTACAATGAGGACGTATCCTCTATGGCCACGGCGCGTACCCAAGTGCCTTCCATCGGATCGACGTTCAACGGGAAACTCATCACGTAGACACGCTCCTGGGTGAGTTTATCAATGTTTACCAGCGGATACAGAATGGGGATGTTGTTCCCCGTCATCGCGCGGTGTGTAGGAGAATTCCCTGGCTCTGGGGCGTCGGTGTTGGTCTCCCAAGAGATACCGGGTACGCCTACGCCAAGCATTTTGATCTTCATTTCCTCTGCCAGCCAGTCTGCGGTATCACCGACGATAGTGGGCTGTTGCTCGCCACTGTGCGAGCTGCCCAACAGCACGATGTCGCCTTCTCTGACGTTGGCTAGATGCTCGGGCAAAATCGGCTGCCCCTCTAGATGATCTAGGTTGCATACCACGGCTTCGCCACAGTAGGTGGAGAGCGGCATATCCCAAAGACCGAGCATGCCCTCGGGCAGACAGGTCCAGTTGTCGTTGTGGCCGACGCCTAGCTGAATATGCGAGCCCATATGCCCGCTCACGCCGCCAATGGGCCATTCCGCAATAGTCTGGCGGTTACTGCCAACCAAATGCTCTATGGTTCCATCGCGCTCGTTTATGGTTTCTTCCACAATCCACGGCATGTTGTAGACATCTCGGGTACCCGCTTCTATGGACCCGTCCAATCGTGTCAGCCGGGAAGTGATTTCCCAGGTCAAATCGACAACGCGGGTATTTTTCATATCGATCATTACGCTTCCTCCGGGGCTTCATAGGCCACTGCCCTGATAAAACTTGCCTCAAACTTCTGCATGCGCAGAGGTAGGCCAACATAGAAGACTCGATCCGATTGCAATTGATCTATGTTCACCAAGGGGTGGGCTATCGGCACATTCGCCCCTAATAACATCCGTCTTATCGGCGAATTGTCTGGTGCCGCCAGCTTTAGATCGTACTGCCACTGGATACCTGTAGCGCTTACCCCTAGCATTTTAATCTGCCGGTCATTGATCAACCATTCCACCGTAGCCTCGGACAACCAAGGTTGCTCCAAACCCTCATGGGAACTGGTCATCAAGACTATATCGCCTTGCACAATGTTGCTCAGATGTTCGGGCTTAATCTCTGTGCCACGCACTTCTCCGGCCTTACTGCGCAGGGCATAACCTTCACCCAGCGGATAATCTTCTCCCGCGCCCAATGTACGCGGTTCTAAATGGGAGAGGTTACAAACGGCCGCGGCGCCCATAAAGGTTTCGACGGGCATCTCCCACAGGCCTTTCATTTCTGGGGACGCGCCAACCCAATGACTGATATGACCCTTGCCGCCCTGCACGTGCACGCCGTGATGAGACGTCATTCTTTCCTGATGCCATACCGCGTCGTCTTGGGGCGCAGAGTAAAGGGTGTAAAGCGAATTATCGCCGGCAAATCTGCCTTCCTGCATCACCCAAGGACGGCCGTATGGGTCTACGGAGCCTTCTTCAATGCTGCCATCGACACGATGCACCCGAGCTCTAATCCGGGGACTGAGATCAACGAGTTTGTATCTGTCCAACGAAAACATGCCGCACTTCCTTTACCTTGTGAAAACCTCAGATTACGTCCTCAGGCACTAAGCTCCAACCGCTACTTGGCAGACATTCACCCAATAACCCAGTCATTTTTGTTCATGGCCGATATCGCAACCATTGCCTTAAAAATCAATCCTTCTCGTGAATAACAACCGTACCAGCGTCACCGTCAATGGTAATCATCTGTCCATGCTGAATACGCACAGTACCGTTGCCTACGCCTAAAACAGCTGGAATCCCGTATTCTCGGGCAACGATAGAACCATGAGCCAAGATACTGCCCATATCGGTAACTAACCCCGAGGCATGGGCGAATAGCTGAGTCCAAGCAGGTGTGGTTAGCGGACTGACCAGAATTGAGCCAGACGCCATCTTTTCGAATTCGTTAGGCCCCGTAATGACACTAGCTGGGGCCGTGACCTGTCCCGAACTGACCGCAAAACCACGCATCAAGTTGCTGGCGTCATCGTTCAAGATTTGTGTTTCCTTGAACTTGACGCCCGGATCTTCTCGGGCCTCAGCTGGCATGGTGCCTGGCGGATGATGGCGCTTGCGCGCTTCCCGAAGTTCGCGGCGCTCGCCGGCAAGCGCTGCAAACTCTGGTAGCGATGTGCCTTGCGCTCGCGCTTTGATCGCCTGCTTTATCTCTGCAGTCACCAAGAAATAAAGATCGTCCGCAAGGTTAAGAGTGCCCCGCTGCACCATGCGCCTGCCAAGCTCCGCCACCATCGGGCGCAGAACCGACCAGCCATAACCGAAAAGAAATGCGACTTCTTCACGAATATAGTTATATCGCAACGCGAGCCAGAGCCGATAACGGAACTGCCAATAGTGTAATCCGTTGAGCAATGCCGTGACTTCTGCAAACTTCTCTTCTCTTACAATCCGTGCACGCTCGCCCTGTTGCCTTGGATCGTAATCCTGGTCCATCACCATGGCTTTTAACGAAGCCAATAATGCCGTTGGATCTTCCACCTGAGTGGGTTCAACAAAGTCCATACTGTAGCCCTGATGACCATACGCACCTAGGTAAGAATCGACGGCTTCGAGCACCTCCTTGGCGTCGTCGCGATCGGCAAAGGCCTGCAAAACAAATTTCAGCGGAGTTACTGCGACGAGGTGGGCCAAATCATTATTTGCACGCACCAGTTTGGCGATCTCAAACAGCTCGGCATTTGCCGCCATTGAGTGCGAATAAATGCCCGATAAAAACTGGCCGCTAATATAGCTCTCATCAGGCAGCGTTTCGCGCAAGAAACATTGGAGTTGGTCATCTGTTGATTTTGCAACGCCAAAACTATGAGAAGCATTAGTGGACCAATAGCGACCTTCCTCGACAGCAAGCTCAATAATACCCTCAAGCAGTTTGTCGTCGCTTGCAGTCTTTAAATCAAGCTGGCGCCATTTCTCCTTGGCATTTTTTAGTCTTGGCGCGGTCTCTTCGTGCCACTCAGCTAGCTGCCTGTCGTTAAACGCTGTCTTTGTTGCAAATTTGTAAGTTGGATTGTCGCTCTCAGGCATAGAAACCAGGTGCGCCAACGTAGTGAGGTCTTGGCCTTCCGCCCACGCCCTAAATTCTTGTGCATCGGCACTAGGAATCTCCGACAAAAACAATTCGAGGTCAGCTTTTTCCTGTACATCAATCGCCTGTTCTTCTGAATGTTTCGCGTGCTTTAACTCGGCGGCGCGCTGTTCCTCTGCTTCTATCTCCGCCTCGGTCACTGGCTGGGCGTTATCTCTTTCAAGTTGACGGCGCTCGACGATTCTCTTGAAATCAAACCGCATGTAAGCATAGCCATTAACCGTAACGAACAAAGGCCCACCACCAACCTGCATGCTTTCACGTTTGCCGGTCTTTGAGCTTTCCAAACCTTCCGTCAGATAAAGTTCCTCGAATAGAGGACAAATTGGATCAGGCATATTTTCCACAATCTGACGCCTAGACACATAATTCGCCGGTGGCCTTGGCTCCCAAACAACCTTTATCGGCTGCACTGGCAAATTGGTGATGGGTCTTGACTGCAGCAAGGCCAGCGAGCCATCTGCGCCATACGCCCACTCAATATCCTGCGGAATACCTTCGAATAACTGTTCTATTTTTTTAGCAGCGGAAAGTAACTCCGCAAGGCGCTCAGTCCTCAGAGAGGACTGTCCTCGATCGCCAGCAGCAACGTCCTCTAAGCGCACCCCCTGTTCCGAGTCGGCAACGATTTTTTGCTGCTTCGGCCCGATAATTTGTTCCGTAACGTCGCCAGACGTTTTATTTATAACGTAAGTATCGGGAGTCACCTGCCCACTCACAACAGCCTCGCCAAGCCCAAAACTGGAGTTAATAATCATCTCATTCCGTTCGCCCGAATTGGGATTCGCGGTAAACAAGATGCCGGAAACCTGAGAAGGCACCATCAATTGCACAACAACCGCCATCGCGACAGAACTCTGCTGAATGCCATTTTGATGGCGATAACTGATTGCTTGAGCGGTCCATAACGATGCCCAGCAGCGCTTTACGGCTGTCAGGACTGCGCCAGCACCGCAAACATTTAAGTAGGTTTCCTGCTGGCCAGCAAAGGACAGTCCGGGCAAGTCTTCCGCATTTGCAGAGGATCGCACCGCAACCGAAGGCGCTCCCGGCAATCGCTGATAGGCGGCAACAATTTCTTCAGACAACTGTCTGTTCAGCTCCGCTTTAAAAAAAAGCTGCTGAATATCCTCGGCTGCAGCAGCAAAAGAAGGCATAGAATTGACTAAGGCTGGCTGAGCATACCGCAGAATTTGCGGCAGCAGATCATGCTCGCGAACAAAGTCACGGTAAGCATGCGTGGTCAATTGGAATCCCATTGGAACATTGAATCCCGCATTAACCAACTTCGCCAACGAACGGCCCTTACCGCCAATGGTCTCTAAGTCGTCGTACTCAGTATCTAACGAAACAATAAAACTTTGCACTAAACCTCCCTTGCCAGAGGTGTCGCAATGGTGACCCGCCCTTGAAGCGGGTGAACAATCCTTCTGCCTCTAGAGTTGCTAAAAACTGGGACAAAAAAACGGCTGGTCGCTCTCGCTCCAGCCGCTTTCTTCGTTCAGAAATCGATAGCCTCGATGGGCAAACGAATTACATCTGCCAAAGAATGCTCAGGCCGATTTCTCGCGGATCGGTCAAAGAACCTTTTACATCAGCGCCAGACCCAGTCTCAATCGGTCTAAACTGCTGCACTGCAATATCGTCCATCACATTTTTTACGTAGAGGGTGACCGTCCAATCCTGTGCAGGAGAATCCCATATCGCGCGCAAGTCAGCTCGAGCGTAATCCGCCAACTCAAATCTGGCAAGATTTGATAGATCCGGGTGACGCGCCCCTGTGTAGCTGTAGGTGCCCAGCAGCGTTAAGTTTCCGTAAGGGATTTCAGGCTCGTAAAGCGCAGTCAAAGAGTACTTATGCCGCGCCATCAATGCCAAGGTATTGCCTGTGAAAACTGACGGTTCGCGGATCGTCTGGGTGGTAGTTGTGCCATCGTTTAACGTGAACTCGACCTCCGTAGAAGGCTGAGTCTCATCACAACAGTAAAGGGTCGTAAACTCACCAACGGAGGAATCTAAGTAGTTGTAGAATCCTCTTAAAGTCAGCTTATCGGTCACCATGTAAGCACCAGCGATTTCAAAACCAGAAATCTCTGAGCCTTCAATAGTGTTCATTTCACCCTCGAAAACACTCTCGCCAGGTCTACGTTCAGCTGCATCTCTCAAGCGACTGGAGTTGACCCAGTGCTCTTGAAAATCCATGTAAAAGAGTGCCGTTTCCAACTGTAGCTTATTATCAAAAAACAGGCCCTTTAAACCAACCTCATAGTTCAGCAGCCGTTCTGAATCAAACAAACCAAAGGAGTCTCCAGCAGTGATCGGTTGACCAAACCCTGCAAAACCACCCGCGCGCGCGCCCTGAGAGATACGTGCATAAGCCAATTGGTCGCTGTTCAAATTATATTCAGCACCGATATTCCATGTGACATCTTCCCAAACAGCGTCCTTCTTCCACTCGTAGCCTTCAACGCTCGCATTACGGAAGTACCAAAGGTTTCTGCCATAAGATTCTCCAGTCACGCTGTTGGTCCCCGCGAGCGCAATCCGAACATCATTTTGAACGTGAGTTCGAGTTTCTTCGTCGTATCGGATCCCGGCGAACACTGTCCAATCCTCATTGACGGTGTAATCTGCATTGAAATAGACCGCCTCGGTTGCGAAGGCCGTATGGCCAAAAAACGACAGATAGTGTCCCTGAGGGTTACCAGTTGTTGGCTGCATAGAGCCCGGAACATTAGAGTGATCTGCCAGGGCAACATCAGCCGCCGTGCCAGGGCAAGACCAGAGACCGCTGATCGCTGCAGATGAGGTTATCGCGTTGTCCGCCAGAGGTTTTAAATCCGCCGAAAGACCGCCCTCACCCGTACATGCCTCGAAACCATCAATATTGATCGCCTCTTGTCCCATACGGAAAAAACGCGCGTCGTAGGGCTCATCCCCATCGCGTTGATATAGGCCAGCTACAAAGTTAAATGCGCCTTCGAAATCCGAGACTAAAGTGACTTCGTGAGAGGTCTGCTCGTTGTAGCGAGCATACCGCGACTCGTAAAACCCATTAGGAGGAAGCAGCCCAGTACCATCCAAAGCACAGAATGGGCTTTGGTTAGCTGGATCTGGACAAGTGCCGCCAATGGTTCTTGATGTTTTATCCACGTCGGTCTTCGCGTTGTCGATAGACTCACGATATCCAAACTTATAGTTCAGGGTTAGCGAATCGTTTAACGAATACGCGACGTCGAAACCAACGTTGTCTAGCTCGCTGTCCTGCTCGCCCACGGTGTTGTGATCCACCACGTTTCGCAGCTTCGATGAATCACACACGACGTCGTTTGGGGTCGGTGAGCAATCGGTAATTGAGGGTGTCTGCTGAGCTTGGTAGTAGGGATTTAACTCCGCGCAAACTGCGTTTCCGTTGATATCTATGCCATCTTGCAAGCATTGAGTAGTGGTGTCTCTCGGACTCAAACCAACAGATGATCGTGGAGCTCCCTTATCCTCGGTGTGAGTCCACGAAAGGTTTATATCCCATTGTTCGTTCTTGTATCTGAGCTGTGGCGTGATGCTAAACTGGTCTGGCTCGTCATAATTCCCGCCTGGGCCAATGTTCTCTTGGGCGCCCTGGCCCATCCATTTGCCCGCACGCACACGATACATAAACCCACTATCACCGATGGGACCACCCAGCGCCACTTCGTACCGCTGTGAGAATTGATCTGTGTACTCTGCTAAGAACTTGGAATCAAAAACTTCAGAGGGCCGCTTAGACCAATAGTGCAGGGATCCTGCGATCGCCGAACGACCGCCCGTTGTACCCTGTGGTCCTCTAGCCACTTCGATTCTCTCGATATCAAACAAGTTACCCTGCTCAAGACCGTAGACTTCGTCGGTATAAATACCATCAACATAGGTCGCTACTGCAGTATCGCTGAAAAATTCTTGGTGTCTTTCAGATCCAATACCCCGGAGGTATATGTGGTTTCCATGTCCGGAATCCGGCGACTCGTGACCAATTTGCAATCCGGGCGTGAGTATTTCGAGGTCGTTGTTATTGTTGATGCCCAATTGGTCTATCATCGCTTCGTTGAAGCCCGTTACGGTCATCGAGCGATCAAGTATGTTCATGTCCCCTCGCTCGCCTAATACGAGGACCTCCTCGATATACGACGGCTCCGAGTCTTCTGAAGCGCTTTGTTCGGCGTATACTGAGGTCGCTGACCACCCAGAAACTAGGCATAAACCGACGACAACCCCGCCTGATTTAAATTTCTTCAACACATCCTTCCCCTTTTTTTGCTATTCCTGCGAGCATTTAATAAAAAAAAATAAAAGAAGCCAGCTAAATTAAGGTTCAATAGCCAGCGCAGTCATAAAACCCCCCATTAAAATGGGGGGGGGGTTCAAAACCTTTCTAAATTTTTGCCATCCCTGCCTATTACAACTAAGCGACACCTAGACCGGTTAGTGCCAACCGCTAGATGAAATTTTAAATCCCGCAATGAAACCTGCGCGTCTCAATACTTTTAGCGAGACGGCGCGTCGCCGTATGCATTTTGGGTGATCTTTCCAAGCCAGTAGCGCGTCTGATTTGAACTTAAAGGAGCAGATTCCCTATGCTGCCCTAAATAGACGCGATTAAGTCGACGCGCATTTTTAGCGATCTGCCCTCAGCCGCAAATAGGGCGCGCAGTTCCGTATTTTATGAGAGTTTTAGGGAGGTCGTTCGTTGATTGAGCTTGGTGTCATTGCCGATGACCTTACCGGGGGAATGATGGTCGCAAGCCTGCTCGAACGTGAGGGGGTTCGCTGTCCATTAGTGACGTCGACCGAAGTACTCGACAATTTACAATCCGACGCCGAAGCCGTGGTGATTGGTAGGAAAATCCGCTTGATCCCGCCAACTGCCGCCGTCACAGACGCCAACAACTCTGCGTCGGGACTTGTCGCTGCCGGGGCGAAACGAATTTATTACAAATACTGCGCGACATTCGATTCGACGGAGGAAGGCAATATTGGCCCCATAGCAGAAGGGCTGATGTCAGCGCTGAACACAGACCGTACGATTTTTTGCCCCGCGTTTCCTGAATACAGTGTGACAATTTTTCAGGGCAGAATGTTCCTAGGTAATATTATGTTGGGAGAGTCCAACAAACGCTTCGATCCCGTGACGCCCATGACGAATTCCAATTTGGTGGAAGTTCTGGCGGCGCAAACTCTAGGCAAGACGGGCATTATTCCTCACTCTACGCTTGTCGCTGGAAAAGAAGTCGCACAAACATACGTCGATAACCAGGTCGTCGATGGAACTGGTTTATTCATCACCGATGCTGCAGACAATGCTGATGTGGCCAGTATTGCCCAATTGACTCTAGATTGGCCACTTACAACCGGTGCAGACGCCCTGCCTATGTTTCTAGCCCGGGCATGGCGCGACGAAGCGCCCGCAGCTGCAAAAACAGCACAAACCAGCCAAACACCGCACCTACTCCCAGCTGCGCCGGGTTACGAGGCTATAATTGCCGGTAGCTGCGCCGAAGCAACACGGGCACAGCTGGATTACTTCGAAGCCTCTCATCCGGTTTACCGCATTAATTTGCTGGCAACGTCAGAGCACTTCGAAACCGAACTTAAAAATTGGGCCAAATCTCGGTTAGAGGAAGGTCCCATTGCAGTAGCGACTTCTGCCGACGTCGAGGAAGTCAAACGCATCCAAACTGAACTGGGTGTTAAGGGCGCCGCCGAGCTAGCCGACAAACTGCTAGGTAAAGCAGCTATGATTTTGCAGCGGCTTGGCGCGCGCAAGTTTATGGTCGCCGGTGGCGAAACGTCGGGCCAAGTTTTCGCATCACTTGGCATAGCTCAAGTGAAGGTGGCGCCATTTGATAATCTAAGCGGTGGCTATTGCCATCAAGCAGGCCCGGAACCCATGTCCTTTGTGCTGAAAGCTGGCGCCTTGGGTGGGCACGAATTTATGTTCACCGCCCTCGAACGCATGCGCGAAGCAGATGCAAACGAATAAAACCAACAGGTAAATTATGTCCTCTGAAACCGAACAACAGTTACGTGAACATCTAGCTGAGCAATACCGATATGTTGAGCAGATTGGGCTGAATGAATTGTCATCGGGCAACCTGAGTTGTCGCTTTGAAGACGGTATGCTGATTTCTCCATCCGGTGCCTCTGCCGACAACATCACTCCGGACAGCGTCGTTCGTGTCTCATTGCATGGGGAATGGGACGGCGACCGCAAGCCCTCGTCCGAGTGGCGTATGCACGCCGCGGTGTACCTTTCAAAGCCAAGCGCTGAAGCAGTGGTTCACACACACTCAGACTACTGCGTGGCGCTAGCCTCACAGTTGATGCCGCTACCGGGGTTTCACTATTTGGTTGGCTCATTTGGTGGCAATGATGTGCCCTGCGTGCCCTATTCGACATTTGGCACACAGTCACTGGGCGACGACGCAGCAAAGGCGCTAGAAACCAGAACAGCGTGCTTACTGGGCAATCACGGCATGATTTGCCGCGGCAAAAATCTCAAAAGCGCAGTTAGTCTCGCTCATCGACTGGAAATTATGTGTCGGCAATACGTATTGACACGCCAACTCGGCGAGCCAAAACTACTTACTGAAGAACAGTGGGAAGAGTTTTTCGATCGGGCGAAGAAAGTGAGTTACGGTCGGTTCATTTAGAGCCCTAGAACGCAGTAGCTAACTCAAAAAATCCAAAATTTATAATTGCCTTTATGTTAACAGCTTCCGTACGAGGCGCTCTGCAGGTCGCGGTCGTGTGTTGTGTGTGCCTCACAACTGCCTTCATGGCGTCAGCAAGTGAACCCAGTCACGGCTTCGCCTATTTCGGTGAGCTTAAATACGCGGCAGACATGCAACACTTCGATTATGTGAATCCCGACGCACCCAAAGGGGGCCTAATGCGTGGCGGAGAAGTACTTTCGTTCAACAACCTAAACCCTTTCGCAGACAAGGGAGAGCTTGCTTTGTACGCCGACTCACTAGTCCTTGAGCCATTAATGATGCAATCAGATGACGAGATTGCCTCCTACTATGGCCGACTAGCAGAAACGATAGAGGTAGCAGATAACTACGATTGGGTCGCGTACACGCTAAGAAAAAACGCTCGATGGCATGATGGCAAACCAGTGACCGTCGATGATGTTATCTGGACATTTGAGTCTCTGAAAAGTGCTGGTTCGCCAAGCTGGAAAAGCCAACATCGTGATATTGAACGTATCGAAAAAACCGGCCCCTACTCTTTCAAATTTTATTTCGCCGCCAGCGCTAAGAAAGACCCGCAGATCGTTTTGCTTACAACGGGCTTTACCCCTGCAGCACAACATTACTGGCGTGATAAAGATCTCACCGCCACCACACTTGATCCTCCCTTAGGAAATGGACCTTATCGCATTGGCCAAATCAGCAAAGGACAAAAAATAGGCTTCGAAAGAGTCAAAGACTATTGGGCTGCTGATTTGCCCGTTAACCGAGGTTTTTTTAACTTTGATCGTATTGAAATTTTATTTTTTCTAGACCAAAGCGTCATGCTGCAATCTTTGCGTGCGGGCGTTTTCGACTATTACCGCGACGAAATAGAAAGCAGCTTCGCCACTGCTTACGATTTCGACGGCTATCACCAAGGCTTATTCAAAAAAAATACCTATCAAATGGGCCACACTTATGGGATGCATCAAGCCATCATACTCAATCAGAGGCGTGCCCCGTTTCAAGATATCCGGATAAGAGAGGCGTTGACCCTTGCCTATAACTTCGAGTGGGCAAACCGCATTTATTGGCACAATGCGCTAGATCGCAATAATTCATATTTCGCTCGCTCCTCCATGCAGGCTCACGGTCTGCCATCCTCCGCTGAGTTGGAGATCTTGGCGCCTTTTCGCGACCAAGTACCTGAGCGCGTGTTCACAAGCCCTTTGCTCCTGCCAGAAAGCCCAAGCCACAGCTCGAACCGAGAAAACTTGCTCCGCGCTGATTCGTTACTGAGAGACGCCGGCTGGCTGATACGAGGTGGGCAGCGTGTGCATGCGCGCAGCGGTCAAGTATTGGCGATTGAATTTATTGTTGACCGCGGCGATCAAGAACGAATGTTGGTACCCTTCGTTGATAATTTGCGCCGCCTTGGAATCAGAGCCTCACTGAAGAAAATAGAATCTACGCTAATGACCTATCGAGTCAGACAGTACGACTACGACGCATTGGTAAGGCAGATCTATACCTTTAACCTCCCATATCCGTCGAGGATTCGCAGTCATTTCACTTCTACATCTGCCCAACAACCGAACATGCAGAACTTCTCCGGCATCGAAAATCCCGTGGTCGATGAACTAGTAAATCAAGTTACCAGTGCGCAAAGTGAAGAACAACTCAACGCAGCGGGCAGGGCTCTTGATCGCGTGTTGTTTTGGAATTTTTACGTCATCCCCGATGGACACCCACGAGGACGTCACTTAGTGCACTGGGACCGCTTCGGTCATCCCCCTCTGGGCGGTGAATTTATGAAATGGACGGGGTGGCCGCAGCTTTGGTGGTTTGACGCCTCCAAGAGTGCTCGTGTAGATGCAGCACTAGGCGCCCGAAGACCCAACCTAGCCACGGCCAATGATGAATCTCGAGCAGGGGATCTATGAACCGCGTGCCAATCCTAAGTCGTGTCTTTTCAAGTTATGTCATCCGTCGCATTGCGCTTATTCTGCCAACCCTGCTCGGGGTAATGCTGGTTAATTTTCTAATTATTCAGTCGGCACCTGGAGGGCCTGTCGATCAGGCTATTGCTAGGCTGCAGGGCATGGACGCTTCAGCGACAGCTACGATTGGCGGCGGGGGTAGCAGCGGGCGCACTAACCCCGGTCAGCAAAGCAGCTTTGAAGCATCGCGCGGCATCGACCCAGAACTACTGGCTGACCTGAATCGACAATTTGGCTTCGACAAACCCGCACACGAGCGCTTTTTCAGAATGCTGGGCGATTACGCGGCCTTCGACTTTGGTGAAAGTTTTTATCAGGACGTGCCTGTTCTCGATCTGATTTTAGACCGACTACCGGTATCGTTATCTTTAGGCGGGGCAACGCTGCTAATCGTATATCTGATTGCCGTGCCGTTAGGCATTCGCAAAGCAGTGCACGATGGAAGCGCATTCGACGCTTGGACAAGTTTAGTGATTCTTATCGCCTTTGCCATTCCAGGCTTTGTGCTCGCAATGCTGCTGATTATTGTTTTTGCTGGCGGCGAGTTCCTAAATTGGTTTCCACTGCGTGGTTTAGTCTCAGACGACTACACCAACCTGAGTTTAGGCGCGAAGATTTTAGACCGGCTACACCATATCGCACTGCCCGTCGCTGCCATGGTCGCGAGTAGCGTA
Source organism: uncultured Gammaproteobacteria bacterium (assembly GCA_913049565.1). Next base: position 6,734 of record CAJWZG010000005.1, on the reverse strand, counting down.
GCCACTCTAACCATGCTTTCTAAGAACTCATTCTTGGATGAAATTAATAAGCAATACGTGATTACTGCCAAAGCCAAGGGCGCAACTGACAGGCAGATGCTCTACGGCCACATTTTCCGAAACGCTATGCTGATTGTAATTGCCGGATTTCCCGCGGCACTTATCGGAATCCTACTCACCAGCTCGATCCTAATCGAAGTGATATTCTCTTTAAATGGCCTCGGCCTCTTGGGCTTTGAAGCCATAATGAGTCGCGACTATCCAATTGTTTTTGGAACCTTGTTCATCTTTACTTTGCTGGGCCTGGTAGCACAACTTGTCACCGACCTGACCTATACCTTGGTCGATCCTAGAATCGACTTTGATACACGGGGAGGGTAGCCGATGCAGACGCTGAATATGTTTCGTATTGGCCCACTAACGAAAAGACGGTGGAGCAACTTCAAGGCAAACAAGCGGGGATATCGGTCTCTGCAGATTTTCGTCGTGCTGTTTTGCACCACACTTTTCGCTGAATTGATTGCGAATGACAAGCCGCTGGTACTACATCACAACGGTGCACTTTATTTCCCCGTCTTCTCAGTTTACACTGAGGCTGAACTCGGTGGAGTCTTTGAAACAGAAGCGGATTACCTCGACAGCTATGTGCAATCGTTAGTTGAGGACACAGATGGCTGGATGCTGTGGCCACCCATACGCTATCGGCACGATACCTTAGATTATGCGCTGCAAATGCCTGCACCGGCGCCGCCCTCATCTAGGCATCTCCTTGGCACTGATAATTACGGTAAGGATGTCCTCGCTAATTTGATCTATGGGGTGCGTCTGTCTTTCTTGTTTGGCCTTTGCCTTACTTTACTCAGCTCAATTATTGGCATAACCATTGGTGCGGTGCAGGGGTACTTTGGCGGCATGGTGGATTTAGTTGGGCAGCGTCTCACCGAAATTTGGGCCGGACTGCCTATGCTGTTCGTGCTGATCATCCTTGCCAGTGTGGTGGAGTCCAACGTCTATTGGTTACTCGCTATCTTGGTCGCTTTTAGCTGGATGTCCTTAGTTGGTGTTGTCCGCGCCGAATTTCTTCGAGCCCGTAATCTTCCGTTCGTAATGGCAGCTAAGGCGCTAGGGGCCAGCAATTTCACTGTGATGGTGAGACATATCCTACCCAACGCCATGGTTGCGACAATAACCTTCATACCCTTCATTCTAACCGGGTCTATTACCCTGCTCACGTCGCTGGATTTTTTGGGCTTCGGACTATCCGCAGATTCCCCCTCGTTAGGCCGCTTATTAGCTCAGGGGCGTACTAACGTTCACGCCCCCTGGCTTGGCCTTACCACGGTATTTACCCTGGCCTTTATGCTAACGCTGCTAATTTTCACCGGAGAGGCCGTTAGAGACGCCTTCGACCCCCGCAAGAACAAGCTTCTAGAAAGTGACTGACGGTTGAGCTGATTCGCTAAATCAGTTCAACTACTCATGTAGAGACATGCAGCAGGGCTAGGAAATCCTTTTTTTGCGCCTCGCTCATTTCGTCAAAAATTGGCACGCGCATCTCTGTAGTGGGATAGTCAGCAAATTCGGGCGACGCTATTTGCATGGTGGCGGCGATGTTATGCAAGCCGTTGCCCTCTTCCGCCCCCGCCATGAGTGGCCCACCTACTTCAGGAGGCCAGAAAATTTCAGGCCCGCCGCCTCGTTGCAACGGGTTTTCTCGACCCACGTAGCGCTCTATGGCTGCATACATTACCGCTTCGTCCTCGCTGCGCCGACGCCCTCCCTCCTTGCCATAAAAGGCGCCGGATTGATTGCACAAGGCGGCCCAGCGCGCGGTGATGTGAAAACCCGGCAGCGAGAGGGCCTCCTCAGGCGCGCCATCACCACCCGTTACCTCGCCGTTTCTTATCATGATGTAGTAAGCCGCCTTATTTCTACCATCTTGCAAGAAGCGAGCTGGTGGATAGGTATAGTGTTCGGTAAAAGCCCAGACAAAGTCATCCGAATAGGACTCCTCCTTAAGTATTTGCACAGCAGCCGCTGCGCAGGCTTCGCACCATGGCTTTGATCCAAATTCGCCTTCTTTCTTCAAACTCGCCATATCGATTACCGACATCTCTTCACCTTTCATTAAGCCGTTAGGATTATTTCTAACGTCGGGGAACGCTAAAAGGAGCAACTCAAAGGGTCAACTGCCCCGCTAAAAAAATCACCCTTTTCTGAATACGATACCTTCGGCTTCGGCTGAACGAGCATCAGTCAAAGGTCAAGTCAGGCAAGCATTGCGGCGGAGAGCAGTTCTCTAGTGTACGGTGCTTGGGGTCGCAGGAAGACCTCATCTGCGGTACCGGATTCCACCACACAGCCCTCTTTCATCACCATTACTGAGTGGCAAAGTGAGCGCACAACAGCAAGATCGTGGCTAATAAAGAGATAAGACGTGCTGTGTTTTTGCTGCAACTCACGGAGCAAGTCAACAATTTGGGCCTGAACCGACATGTCTAGCGCAGAAGTGGGTTCATCGAGGATAACAAAGGTAGGTTTGAGTACCTGCACTCTCGCCAACGAAATTCGTTGCCGCTGCCCGCCTGACAATTCGTGGGGATAGCGATCGATCCAATCGGGGTTCAAACCTACTTCCTCAAGCGCCTGCCTCACGCGCTCATCTACCTGCACCTGAGACAGGTGCGACTCGTGCAACTCTAACCCCTCGGCAATTATATCGCGCAGCGACAACCTAGGAGACAAACTACTGTAAGGGTCTTGAAATACGATCTGCAAGTTCTTGCGCAGTGATAAAAGATCTTTGTTAGAAATCTTGTCTATTCGACTGCCTAAATAAATGATTGGCCCCTGACTCTCTATCAGCCGCAAGATACCAAGGCCAAGAGAGGTTTTACCCGACCCTGACTCACCCACCACACCGAGAGCCTCTCCTTCGTGCACACGCAGGTTAAGGTCTTTAACCGCATTAAATATCTTGGTCGCTCCAATCCAGCTACTCTTGCTTTTATAGTTAATAGAAAAATTTTTCAACTCCAGCACTGGCTTAGCGTCCGCTGGTAGCGCTGGCGGTTTGCCCTCAGGCCGCGCCCGTATCAGGTGACTCGTATAAGGGTGATCAGGAGCCCTAAAAATTTTTTCGGTGGGCCCTTCTTCCACGACTTTGCCCTCGGACATCACATAAACGCGATCAGCAAACTTCTCTACAATAGCCAAATCGTGGGAGATCAGCAGGATGGCCATATTGGTATCCCGGTTTATCTCTTGCAGCAATTCTAAGATTCCAGCCTGAGCGGTTACATCTAGCGCTGTAGTCGGCTCGTCGGCAATAAGCAAACTCGGCTTGTTGGCCAGCGCCATAGCAATCATCACGCGTTGGCGTTGACCGCCTGAGAGCTGGTGGGCATAGGATGACATTTTCCCCGTTGCATCCGGCAAACGCACACGCTCCAGCAGAGTTATGGCTTCTGCTTCGGCGTCTTTCACGCTCACGCGCCGATGAATACGAATTGTCTCGACGATTTGTCGGCCAACGGTATGCAGGGGGTTAAGCGAGGTCATAGGCTCCTGAAAAATCATGCCAATCTCGTTGCCACGCAAGCGCCGCATATCGCTGTCACTGGAACCGAGTAGTTTTTGACCCAGGAAATCAATGGAGCCTCGGGGATGACTTGCCACCTGATTGGGTAATAGTCGCAGCACAGACAGCGCGGAAGCCGATTTGCCAGATCCTGATTCACCAACGATAGAAACGATTTCGCCTTGGTCCACATAAAAAGAGACGCCTTTCACAGCGTCTATTGAGCCAAACCGCACTGCTAGATCTTGCACCGATAATAGTCTTTTAGACATCATTCTTGACTCTTCTGTTCGCCTGCTCTTCTTTTGGTCGAAGACACCTTAGTTATCTTCGCACGGACTAACCAGCACCCGAGGCTAAAATTTTTTCGAAGGTGCGGCAGAATCATTCTAGGCGATGGCTATACGCGCGTGGATATTAAAGGAGCTAAAAACTTCAAGACAAGCTCTGCAGCCAGAACGCTGAACCCCAAGAAACGACTCAATTGGGCGATCAAAAAAGAGTGTGTGCTTTGCAGAACTCCGATGTGCAATTTAGGGTTGAATGCGTGAATAACTCATAGGTGCTTAAAACGCGTCTTACTTTCATCAAGGGCTTGCAGGGCTCAGGCTTAAGACGTTTCTCTGAGCGAGGTTATGGGACATTAAAGCAGCTACAAAAAAGGGGGCCAATGGCCCCCTTTGCTTAACTTCTGGCAAAAGACCGTTAGAAGTTAGGCGTATATCTCACTCGTAGTCCCATATACCGATGATTAGTCAGCTGCGCCAGAGCAAGGTTCCCCCCTAAATTACCGTCCATCATGAATTCATTGATGCCGATCTCATCCAGAACATTATTCACAAAAAACTGCACATTGACGGTCTCGTCGCTGCTAAACCAAGAGGCAGAGAGGTCCAGGCGAGTGTAACTTGGCATTTTATACAACTCGACGTTGGCAATCGTCGGATACGCATCAGCGATGTAGTTGTATGTGCCGTAAAAGGTCAGCGAGGACCCTCCGGTCAGAGGATAGTCGTAGCTGAGTGTTGCCGCAGCCTTGTGCTTAGGCTGATTTGGCAGTTGGTTACCGGTTTGATCGGCCGGCAGCTGGTATGGACTTGTGCGCATCATGCCGGTCTGCTCGTCCAAGTGCTCATGGTAGTCCCATTCCGCATTCGGATCTCCCGATACAACGGATTCATGCTGTCCGAGTTCGGAATCCTGATAGGCGTAGAAGCCCATAATTCGCGTCCGGTCATTCAAAGCATAAGCATACTCGGCCTCCACGCCCCAAACATCTGTCTTTCCAATGTTGCCAGCATACTCAACGATCGGAGTTTCCGAGGTTATCGGCATGGACGATCCATCCGGAGCAGGCTGAAAAGCTTCGATCTGCATGTCATCGTATTGCATCAGGTAGACGCCAACGGCGTACTGCATTTTACCATCCAAAAGGAATCCTTTTGAACCCATTTCCCAATTCATAAGATTTGATTCGTCAGAGAAGTCCTGGGCGAAAACCTGCCCGTTCTCTTCGCGATTGAACACACCAGATTGGTGACCAGTGGAGATTCGACCATAGAGTAGATTCTGATTTGGCAACGTATACTCGAGGGTGCTCTGTCCAACGACGGCCTCCCAAGTATTCGGGTAGTCGAAACCTCCATTGGTGTATCCTGAACACGCCGGCCCTGCTTGCAGAAAACCAGTACAGAAAAACCCTTGCTGACCATTTAAACTCTGTAGCTTCTCATCTTCAACATAACGCAACCCGGCCGAGATCGCCCAGGTGTCACTAATTGTGTAATCCACATTTGCAAAGACTGCTTGGCTAGTTTGCTGTGCTTTTGTCCCGTAGTAGACGTTTTCAGTGTGATAGTCACCCTCTGGGCAGGAATACCACGTAGTCGCACCTTCTGCAGCTGCCTGCTCAGCGCTCGTTCTAAACCAGCTATACGCCGCATTAAATGCCTCAAGCCCCTCCTGACAACTCGAGAAACTGTTCATACCCGTTACTACGCCCCAAGCGTGGGTATCAGGCCCATCATAGGTGGACCACTGCTCATCCGCAGTACCGTCTCTCCATGAGTTATTCAGCTCATTTCGGACAACTGCCCAACGCGTTTTGTTAGAGTATTTAAAGGCTCCACCCTGCACAGTTAGCTTCTCTGAAGGTGCGTAGGTGATCAAGAGCTCGTGGGAGGATTCGTCATAATCATAAGGCAAATCTCCGAAACGATTTAGATAAGTCACTCCGCCATCTGCCGACAACAGATTGTCATCAGCGGAAGGCTGCCTGTTCGAGTAGTCATACTCTTTAAAGTACTGCTGAGAAGTAACGCCCTCGCTATAGGTGTATTTGGCGTTTAGGTTCTCTGTAAAGTCATAACTGAGATAAGCATCCCAGCGTTCTGCGCGACTGTCTTCGCGGTTTGGGTAGTTATAGGCCACCTTGTTTTTTACGTCTCCGCAGCGCATGCCTGGCATCCCAACCGGGCAATCTGCCGCGATAGCAGGAACACCGTCGGCCTGTAAGTAGTTGAAATTCGTCACAGGTGATACGCCGTTTGGCGGCGCGTTACCTATGGAGTATCCCCCCAGCAGTTCGATTTCAGCATCGGTCGTATTGGGGTTAATCAACGCTACTAGGCTGCTGGAGACCCCCTTGTCTTCAACCTTCGAATACCTGACGTTCGCATCGACCTTTTCTGTTTGGAATCGGAGCTGACCAGCTGCAAAGAAGTGCTCTGGCGCGCCATAATCGGGCCCGTCGCCAAGGTTTTCTTGAACGCCATCCCCTGTGTGCGAGCCAGCTGTTATACGAAACGCAAGATTTTCGTTAAACGGTACTGCGCCGCCAAATGCCACATTGACACGCTCCTGCACGTCATCAGTTACTTCAAGCTCGACAACTGCGTCCCAGTCGCGAGTCGGTTTCTTGTAAAGGTAGTTAATTGATCCGGCAAGTGAGTTTCGGCCGTTCAGTGTTCCCTGAGGGCCACGCGCGATTTCGATACCCTCCAAATCGAAACCACCTCCAGGCATAGTTCCATAGGTTCCAATCGTATATGCCCCATTAATGTATTGAGCCACAGCACGGTCCATATGGTTCATACCCGCCTGGCGAGTACCGATGCCTCTTAGAACGACACCATTACCCTGTTGGTCCATCGTG
>CAJWZG010000004.1 GCA_913049565.1 uncultured Gammaproteobacteria bacterium | reverse complement strand
CGTTCATCAGCAAGCGTTCTATGTTTTGCGCATTTTGTTTAACCCCATGATGCCGCCTTATCAGCCAACGGCTTTGGCTTTCTTTTCAGTATACTGACTTTAACCACACCCATATTGAGAGCGCTATCGACTTCTCTGCCGACAAATCAGACAAACCAAACGGCTGGAATGCTGACGAGGTCAAGCGCCGTATCTTTGAGCAAGGGGCTGCTCTCGGATTCGACAAACTCGCGGTGACGGATACCAATTTAGCGGATCAGGAACCCCATGTGCTCAGCTGGCTCGCTGAAGGTTTTGCGGGTGAGATGTCGTACCTTGAGCGGCATGTCGATAAACGCCTGCACCCTGAACAACTGGAGCCGGAAACCTGCCGGATTATTACCGCTCGCATGCAGTACCTTCCCGCGGATACACAGCCGCTGAACGTGTTAGAGAGTACTGACAAAGCCTATATCTCCCGGTACGCACTAGGCCGCGACTACCACAAAGTTCTACGCAAGCGTTTGGCGAAACTCGCTGAACAAATCAACCTTACACTTGCGCAGGCAAGTCCTCGATTTGTCTTTCGCGCTTTTACCGATTCGGCACCTGTGCTGGAAAAAGCGCTCGGCGAAAAAGCTGGATTAGGCTGGATAGGCAAACATACGCTACTGCTCGATAAAGACGCAGGGTCTTGGTTTTTTCTCGGTGAGATCTACACAAACGCGCCCTTACCAGTGGATAACCAACAAACCGACGATGCCTGCGGGAAATGCACTGCCTGTATGACAGTCTGCCCAACCAACGCTATCGTTTCACCTCGACGTTTAGACGCCCGCCGATGCATTTCCTATCTAACCATCGAGCATCGCAGCGCAATCCCAGAGGAATTTCGCAAAGCCATCGGTAATCGAATCTACGGCTGCGACGATTGTCAGCTATTTTGTCCTTGGAATCGCGATGCGCCGACCACCAAGGAAGCGGATTTCGCAGTGCGTCACGGACTGGATAACCCGCGCTTAGTGGACCTGTTCAAATTGACCGAATCACAGTTTCTCAAACTCACAGAGGGGTCTGCAATGCGGCGCGTTAGCTACGCCCAATGGCAAAGGAATCTGGCGATCTCCCTAGGCAACAGTACGGGCGGATTAGAGGTGGAAGATGCGCTTCGTGATGCCCTAGGCAACGTGAACGAGATGGTCGACGAACACATTACTTGGGCCCTCGATCAGCTGATATCCTTCTGAACAAATAGGTGATCCCGGTAATAGCGTAGCTCCTCGATCGATTCACGAATATCCGCTAAAGCCGTGTGTTGGTTTGTTTTTACAACCCCTGCTGCAATGTTGGGCAACCACCGTTTAGCCAGTTCCTTGATGCTGCTCACATCGATCATGCGGTAATGCAGGTAAGCCTCAAGCATTGGCATGTATTGGGACAAGAAGCGCCGATCTTGCCAAATCGTGTTGCCGCAAAGCGGGGCGGTACCAGGCCCCACATGGGATTCTACAAATGCCAGGGTTCTGGCCTGAGCCTCTATTTCCGATACGCCCTCGCTGGCGATGCGTTTGAGCAAGCCTGATGCGCTGTGATGGGTTTGATTCCATTCATCCATACCGTCGAGAAGCGCCTTTGGCTGCTGGATGGCGAGCACGGGCCCTTCAGCCAACATGTTCAGATCGCCATCCGTAATTATGGTTGCCATCTCGATAATGCGATCATGCTGGGGATCGAGACCAGTCATCTCCAAATCAATCCATACCAAGTTAGCGTTCACAGATACCTCCTGTAGTAGCGTCAGAATTTTCAACCAGACAGCGCGGCCAAATACTGTTCTGTTGCCAGTGCTTGTGCCCGATTGATTCCGCTATCATGCGCGGACCACCTTAGCTGGGGAAACTCCCGTGTACCACCAACATCCGGTAGAAGTTCTCGAACCCGACGTCGTCGCTGATTTACCGGAGGGCAATGCACTGCTAGTGCAGGTCACTTCTCGGGTACTGTATGAGCAAGCGCATATTCCCGGGGCAGTTTTGGTAGAGCCTGGCGAGTTGATCAGCGGTATACCTCCTGCTGTCGGAAAATTGCCTCATGTCGATCAGATTGCAGCAACACTAAGTAGAATTGGTTATGAAAAAGATCAATTGGTTATTGTTTTTGATGACGAAGGTGGCGGCTGGGCGGGGCGCTTGTGCTGGACTCTCGACGTTATTGGTCATCACAATTGGGCGTATCTGGACGGCGGCTTACATGCTTGGCACGGAGCAGGTTTGCCGCTAGCTCAGGGTGCTTGCGCAGCGCAGCCAAGCGAGCTCGATGCACTGGTTATAGACACTGCTCCAATTGCGGAACTTGGCGATGTGATGGCGGCCATCGGCAGTGATCAATCCGTCATCTGGGATGTACGCTCGGCGGAAGAGTTTGCGGGATTGCGCTCTGGATCCGCTCGCGGCGGGCACATACCCGGTGCGGTGAATCTGGATTGGGAGCTCTTGAAAGACACCGACAGCCAGCTACGACTGGTAGGTAACTTGGAGGAAGTCGCTGCCACCTTGGGTTTGTTAAAAGCCGATCAGGTGATCACCCACTGCCAAACACACCATCGATCCGGACTTTCTTATCTGGTCGGTCGTTTACTCGGGCTCAACATCCAAGCTTTTCACGGCTCTTGGGCCGAATGGGGCAACGACCCCAATACACCCATCACTAACCTCACTGAAATCAGTACATTATGAGCAATTTGTTTCTTGGATTTCAGCGAGCACTGCCTCAGCACACGCTATCCAGACTTGTGGGTTGGTTAGCCAATAGTCAAGCTCCCATCGTGCGACGACTCTTTATCCACTTGTTTGCTCAGGCTTATGACATTTCACTAGCCGATGCTGAGCGCAAGTCGCTGGATGACTACCATAGCTTTAACGACTTTTTTACCCGCGCTCTCGCCACGGGAGCGCGGCCATTGCCAGAGCGGCCTGACGCTTTGGCATGTCCCGTCGATGGCACGATCAGCCAGATTGGTAACATCCAAAAAAACCTGCTAATGCAAGCGAAAGGCCACCAGTACACGCTTAACTCGCTGGCAGGAAAGACCGGTCACGGTTTTGAGGACGGGAACTTTTGCACTATTTATCTGGCACCCAGCAATTACCATCGTATTCACTTGCCCTGTGATGCAAGACTGGTTGAAACTCGGGCGATCCCCGGCGCGCTCTTTTCCGTAAATGGCGTGACCGAAGCGGGAATCCCCGGTCTATTCTGCCGCAACGAACGATTGGTATGTCGCTTCGAGACCGAGTTTGGGCCTATGTTGTTGGTATTGGTCGGCGCTCTCATTGTTGCTTCGATCGAGACCGTATGGCCGGGGCCAAGCTCACCCTACCTGCAGGAGATTGTGAGCGAGCACAATCAGCTCTTTAAGCGCGGAGATGAAATTGGGCGTTTCCTGCTCGGCTCGACGGTCATCTGCTGCTTCGCCGAAAACTCTGTATCTATGACAGAGAATTTTCAAAACGGAACCGTTGTGCGACTCGGTGAAACTCTTGGGCAACCCAATGATGCTGGCTAAGCCGCGTTATCACTAAACTCGTAACCAATCTAGGAATGACGAAACGCCAGCACCTCGGATAAATCTTTAGCATCCGTCGCCAACATTACGAGTCGATCAAAACCCACCGCTACGCCAGCACACGGCGGCAGGCCGTGCACCAACGCATCAAGGAAGGCCTCGTCAGTCTCCAACGCAGACAAACCTCGGCCTTGTCTTGTCGCTGCATCGGCGGCGAAGCGTGAGCGATGCTCTTGGGCGTCGAGTAGTTCCCAGTACCCGTTCGCAATTTCAACGCCGTCGATGACCAGTTCGAATCGCGCGGCAGTCAGCCCGCCGGGATTTAGTCGAGCCAACGCTGCCTGATCGGCAGGATAGTCGGTGACAAAGAAACGTCCCGGCGAGAGGTTCTCGCAAGCCTGCGCAAACGCCATATCGAGTTCATCGCGCGGCCGCCCCTCCAGTTCTCCGACCAACTCACCATAGGTTACCCGCTGATAAGGTTGGGCACCTAACAGTGTGTCGACTAGCTCGCCGACCTCGTACATCAGCTGCTGATGATCGAACCCGAGTCGATACCATTCCAGCATGGTGAACTCAGGATTGTGCAGGCGCCCTCGCTCTGCGTGTCGAAAAGCCGGGGCCAGCTGATAACAACTTGGCATCCCAGCTGCCAAAAGGCGCTTCATCTGATATTCCGGAGACGTTTGCAGGTAGCCGTAATCGGGAACCACAATACTTTGCACGTCTGGCTCTGTGACCGACTGTTGCCCCAGTACAGGCGTCTGCACTTCGATCACATCACGCGCTGTGAAAAAATCTCGGGTTTGCGCCAAAAGTTTGGCGCGGCGACGCAGTTGATCGATCGAAGCTATAGGTCGCCAATCACTCACACGTTTATCGCCCGATTCCTCAGTCGTTGTTAATTTTTTGCTCTGGAGACGTACTCACCCGTGCGCGTATCAACTCTGAGCACATCGCCAATATTGATAAACAACGGCACACCCTTGATCGTCGCCCCGGTAGATAGCGTGGCGGGTTTGGTGCCACCGTTGGCGGTGTCACCTTTGAGACCCGGATCGGTATCGGTGACTTCGAGCTCTACAAAGTTTGGTGGCGATACGGCTATCGGGTCGTCGTTCCAGAGCGTCACCTGATAAATATCTTGCTCTTTGAGCCAATTTTGAGAATCGGACACTGCTGCTTGACTGGCCGCTACTTGTTCGTAGCTATCGTCGGTTTTCATGAAATGCCAGAATTCGCCGTCGCTATAGAGATATTCCATATCCAGATCAATCACATCAGCCGCTTCGATACTTTCACCCGACTTGAACGTCCGCTCCCAGACTCGCCCGTTCATCAGGTTGCGCATTTTTACTCGATTGAAAGCTTGGCCCTTTCCCGGCTTTACAAACTCATTCTCAAGAATGTTGCAGGGATCGCCGTCTAACATGACCTTCATGCCTGAGCGAAATTCGTTGGTAGAATAGGTAGCCATAGTTTTGCATTTATCCGTTGGAACGCCATCATGATAACCCCGAACCGAATGCCGTGGCACCCAAACGAATGGCAAAAACTGTTGAGCCAATCCTTTCGACAACCTGATAGCTTGCTGGCTTTCCTAGATCTCTCCCCGGATTTACTGGAGATCGATGTTCAACCTGATTTCGCGATGCTCGTACCCCCGCCCTTTGCTCGACGAATGCAGCCTGGCAGCCCGGCAGACCCTTTGCTGCTGCAAGTATTGCCCTTGGCACTTGAGCGCGCGCAGATATCGGGCTACAGCGCAGACCCATTGGACGAATCGAGCGATGGACGAGCATTTAAACTGGCCCCGACATTACTGCAAAAATATCAAGCACGAGTGCTGATGATTACCACACCGGGTTGCGCGGTAAACTGCCGTTATTGTTTTCGCAGGGACTTTCCCTACGACGCCCATAAACCTCGAGACTACCAACAAGCATTAGACGTTATCGCCGCAGAAACCGGGATCACGGAAGTGATTCTCTCCGGTGGCGACCCTTTAATCTTGAGCGATCAGAAGCTGGGCAATCTACTGCATCATCTAAATGCAATTGATCATGTCAGACGCATCCGGCTGCATAGCCGTCTTCCCATTGTCTTACCCCAACGGATAAACGGCGCTCTGCTCAACATTTTTCGCTCGAGCCGCTGTCCTGTGACCTTAGTAGTGCACTGCAATCATGCTCAAGAACTGGATGAAGATACGGCTAGGGCGTTTCAATACTTGCGCGAAGCTAGCGTACATTTGCTCAATCAAAGTGTGCTGCTGCATAAGGTGAACGATGATGCGAACCAGCTCTGCCGCCTTTCCGAGGCATTGTTCGAACAAGGCGTACTGCCCTATTACCTGCATATGCCAGACCGCGTAGCCGGTACCGCCCACTTCGACGTACCCGATTTGCTCGCTCTGAAGCTACATGAACAAATGCGGGTTCAGCTGCCGGGCTATCTGGTGCCGCGCCTAGTGCGTGAAGAACCCGGCGAACCATCAAAGACCCCTATGACTATTCAATCTTAGCTCGCTAGGTCTGCCCGAGTAGCCCACGGCCAATCGAGGTGTAGTGGTTGTCTTTTGAAAACACCACATGATTAGACGCGACACCGATGTCTCTTACCGCCCTTTGCACTGGGTTGTCTAGATGTCCGCCGCTGGCGCCCATAACATCGGCAATTTGCAAACTCGCCGCTTTGCACATATGCACGGCGTAAGACTGCTGAGAGAGCCAATGGTTGCGTTGCTCTGTGGTTGCTTGATTTCTTTTTGCCAGCACATCGGCTAAAACACTGCGCATCAACAATTCTGCCGTTTCAAGTTTTAACGAGACTTCACCGAGCAGTTTTGCGTGATTGGGTTGCGGTGTACCGCTGCGCAACACGTTCTTCTCCAGTTTGCTGCGCATCTGCTCGGTTAAGTGCGCTAGCGCTGATTGGGCTGCGCCTAAAATCGGCAAGCCCGCGGCAAAACCCAACACGGGCATAAGGGGCGTACTATAAAGCGGGGCTTTGAAGCGTTCTGCAATGCCGCTGGTGGCATCCAATATGCTCTGAAACGGTATCGCCCGTTCCGCCGGTACAAAGACATTCTCAACCTTAAAATCCCAAGAGCCTGTAGCGCACATCCCGCTCATATGCCACGTATCAACGGCTTCCACGTCTTCTATTGGTATCAGAAAAAAAGTCGGTGTCGGCGCTTCGTCATGCACTGCCATGCCGCCGGCTAGCACCCAGTTGCTGTGCAAGATACCGGTCCCCCACTGCCATTGCCCGCTAAGCTGGTAGCCACCCTCGATAGGTTTCGCCGCGCCGGCTCCCACATTGAGCGTCGCGGGCGCCAACGCGTAATTTTGCCCATCAAACACGGTCTCACACACCTTGTCGGAGTAATTGAGCATCCACAGGTTGTGTTCAATCAAAAAACCGGTGAGCCAGCCCATGGATGCATCGGCTCGAGATAGCGTTAAAACGACTTCAAAAAAGGTGTCTAAATCCTCTTCGTGCCCGCCATAGGCTTTTGGCACCATCATGCCGAAAAGTCCGCTCGCTTTGACTGCATCGATCACGCGATCTGCTGGTCTGCGGGCCACTTCTGCGTCCCGAGCCGTTTCTTCAAGCAGCGGTACCAGCGCCTGCGCTCGTTCAATCATGTTCAATTCAGCTCCTCCTAAACCCTATTCACTAACATTAGCTTGATCGTTCAAATACTCAACTCCCTACCTGACAGCATACCTGAGTGGTTACAGCCAGCATTCTCCTGCAATATGTTGCGGACTAGGGAGCTTGAGGGGGAGAAATGACAACCATGACTAATCCAGGTACGCCGAAAGGTTGTGAGCGAATCGCTTATGCCGTGGGTTTTCAAGAAAATAGCACCTACAGCGATGTTTATGGCGGCGGTGGCGCGATTGTTGGGCTGGACTGCCATCTGATTCGCCCAATCAACCACTCCAGTGACACGCTGATCGTGTTCATGCACCCCGTGGGAGGTGGTATGTATCTTCCCATGGTGCGCGAACTCGCGCGACAAGGGCATCATGTATTGTGGGCGAACTCGCGGTATCGCGGAGCCGATTACGCACTGATCATGGAGAAGGTTGCCTGCGATTTGGGCGAGGCCATTTGTGACGCCAAAGATCGCCTGGGGTACAGCAATATCGTGCTGGCCGGTTGGTCTGGAGGTGGATCTTTAATGATGTGGTATCAGGCGCTGGCCGAGGCAGGCCACGGCATTACGGATACCGCTGCAGGCGATAGCTACACAATAGATCCAGCCCGCTTGCCGGCGGCGAATTCGGTAATGATGCTGGCAGCCCATGTGAGCCGACACCGCATCTTTACTGAGTGGATTGACCCGTCTATCACCGATGAGACACAGCCCCATCTGCGCGACACACAGTTGAATCTCTATGATCCGGCGAACCCTAATCAGCCTAGCTACTCGGCAGAGTTTCTCGAAGGTTTCGCTCACGCACAGGTAGCGCGCAACAGACGAATCACTGCTTGGGTTCGGGGGAAGCTAAAGGAGATTCGCCAATCCGAAAGCCCTTGGAGTGAGTTTGCTTTCACCGTGCATGGCACCATGGCGGATCCAAGATGGTTAGACCCGAACATAGAGCCAAGCGACCGCAAACCCGGCAGCTGTTATCTCGGCGACCCGAAAATCGTTAACGATGGCCCTGTTGGGCTGGCTCGATTTTGCACATTGCGCAGCTGGCTCAGTCAGTGGAGCTACGATGATGCACGATGCGATGCTATCGCCTCAGGAAGCAAGATTACCGTTCCTGTACTAGTCGTTGGAAACTCGGCGGACGATGCCTGCACGCCGAGCCATACGGCACGTTTGTTTGATGCGGTCAATCACGACCGTAAGCGCTTACATATCGTCAAAGGAGCAACCCACTACTACGCGGGCTCGAACGGCGCTGAGCACTTAGCTCAGGCCAGCGGCGTAATTGGAGACTTTCTATCCCAACAGCAATGGTTTTAGCGACTGGTTAGCGCTTGCTCGATATCTAGGTCACTGAATCCGATCAGATACAAAATAGCGTCCAAGCCAAAATTGGAAATCGAGTGCTTGGCACTTTCCCGTACGATCGTCTTGGCGTGAAAGGCCACCCCCAATCCAGCCTGCTGCAACATGGGCAGATCATTCGCACCGTCGCCGACAGCAATGGTTTGAGCTAGAGAAATACCTTCTTTGACGGCAATTTTCCTCAGTAGATCTGCCTTACGCTGAGCGTCAACAATGTCGCCGAGTACTTTGCCGGTCATCAACCCATTAACTACTTCTAGCTGGTTGGCATAAACGTAATCGATCTCCAGCTGTTGCTGTAAATATTCACCAACGTACTGAAAGCCGCCGGAAAACACCGCAATCGTGTAGCCGAAGTGTTTGAGGGCTTTGATAAGGCGGTGAGCCCCCGTGTTAAGAGCCACCGACTGGGCAACTTCGTGCAGTGTTTCAACCGGCATGCCTGCAAGCAGTGCAGCTCGGCGTCGAAAGCTCTCCTGAAAATCCAGCTCACCCGCCATGGCAGCATCAGTGATAGCGACTACCTCACGGCCTACGCCATGACGTTTAGCCAATTCATCCATTACCTCTTCAGCAATCAACGTAGAGTCCATGTCGAATGCGACCAACCGGCGATTTCGTCGAAACACCGAATCTCGTTGCAGGCTGACATCAAAACCACTGTGGTCAGCAAGTTTGAGAAGCTCAGCTTGAAACTCATTGCTGTTTGCCAGATCTCCACTCAGGCGCATCTCTACACCAAATCGATCGCTAATATTGTCTCCACCGACAAGCGTCTTAGGCTTAGTCAGTCTTCGCACAGTGTCGATATTCATTTGCCATGCATGAGTCAATTCGCTCACAGCGTGCAGAGGTTGTGCCGCAGATCCACTGGTCAGCAACGTCAATATTAATGGGCTGGTAAAAATAGTTTTTGCCCAAGCGCCATAATCGTCAGGGTCGACCGTTTGCATCCGCAGAGCAGAACCCTCCTCGCCACAGCGAGCTTCAATAGCCGTGCGTAGGGCATCGATATCTGAGGACGAGAGCAGCAACCCCAGCGCCAATTCGTCGTGAATAACCGCTTGGCCCATATCTAGGATCTGCGCACTGAACTCGACGCAGAGGCTCATCAGCGCAGACATCAGCCCGGGTTTATCCTGGCCGGAGATACTCACCAACATGATTTGTTCAGCCAACGGACTAACCTTGCGTTGCGGCTCAAGGCTTGAGTTTAACGGCCTCTAGCCGCGGCGAGAAGGATCGGATCCAATGCTTTGTGATACTTTACTGTCGAACTGTTTCAAAAAAATAACCGAGGTCTTCTTGTTCAACCCCGCCGCCTCTCACCAGATCGAGCAACTCAGACCCTACGCTTCGTTAATCTTTTGGGCTATGGAACTTCGATTTCGATGAGCCCGTTAAAACGTTTTCGTACAAAGTTTCGTGCTAGCAGGGTTACCCTGCCAGCTGCAGCTATCGCTACAACCCTCTGCGCAGCGTGCCTGTTTGTGATTTGGTTTGAGCGTCCTGATGGCCGACAAGAGATGGATCGTTATGGTAGCGCCTTCGCCATCACTCTTGCCGACACTACGGCAGCCGCGCTGCTGGAAAGCGAGCAAATCACGCTAACAATCATAGCCACCCGCCTTACCGCGCTTGATGAGATTGCCGGTGTCGCTTTTTTTGATTCGTCTGACGAGATGATGGCAATGAGCGGCATACAACCCTCAGACAAAAGCTACGTCGCTCAGGCCACTGTGGAGGATACTTTTAGTGGCACAGTCCGGGTCACGCTAAACTCTAACGCCTTCGCTCCGCCCATGCCCTGGACACTGTGGCTTTTTTCATTGCTCACCCTTTTGCTAACGCCTCCGGCCACTGTGATGATTATCCAATTCAGTACACAAGGTAATCGGTCACTACCGATTGTTTCAGTGCCCACCGAGCAGTCACAGGAACAACCCACCTACTTGCTTACGGTGAAACTGCACAATCAACGCAGTCTCAGCGAGCGACAACAAAGACAGGCCATAGAGGACGCCTCGGCAATGGCCAGCGAGGTCTGCGCCCTGTACCCGGGCTTAGCCATCAGCATTCGCGAACGTGGATTAGCACTACTGATCAGCAAAGTTGAGGCCAGTGGGTTAAAAGCGGTGTACGCATCGCTGTTGATGCAGCGATTGCTGCTGGAGTACGAAACACCCGGTGAATTTCGCTGCCTGCTATCGCTTATCAATAGCCCTAGCGACCCTGCCGAGGCTTTAGGCATTGCCTTAGCAACCGTCGAAGACCTGACGAATGTTGATACAAACCTCACCCTTGCATCACTTGCTAAACCCGAAACTGCGCTGATGACAGCAGAGGTCTATGGAGAACTGACCGAGGAGCAGCGTGAGTGGGCAGCAGACTTCACCCACCCTATTCTTGAAGATATTGCACCCGCGAATCGATTTTACAGCGTCGACCAAGTACCCGAACGGGAAAAAATGCTGATCACTGGGCAAGCTCAGGTAATACTTGGGTTCAACGTCGCAACCTAACTGGCGTTGATCCGCGCAAGCGACTAACCTGCTCCGCGGTTATCCAATAAAGAGGAGTGGAACAGATGATCAATCACGTCATGATCGGCGCGAACGATATTCAAAAAACAAAGAGCTTTTACGACGCAGTACTGGGTGTGCTGGGGGCAGCACCTGCTATGGAGCATGTTAACGACACCGGCCAGACGCGCTTGTTCTACATGCACGACGGTTCAACGTTCAGCGTTTCTGAGCCTATCAATGGCCAGCCAGCTAACGTCGCCAACGGCTCCACCATCGGATTTGTCTGCAGCTCGCCAGAGCAATTGCAGGAACTTCACGATGTCGCAATTGCCAATGGCGGTACCACATCAGAAGATCCGCCTGGGCCACGGGAAGGCAACATGGGGCTGATGTACTTGTGTTACTTCTTAGACCCAGATGGCCATAAAATCTGCGGCATTCATCGTCCGGCCTGACCTACAGCCACGAGCAGCGGCGCCAATACTGGCGCCCTTACTCAACCGACAAACGATCTACCTTTTGAAAGCCTCTAGGCAGGCGACGGCCACGACGGGCTCTCTCACCTTCGTAACTTTTTAGATCTTTGGCCTTCATCCGTAGATGCCGTTGACCGGCGTGTACCAGCAACTCATCTTTTTCACCAACCACTACCGCGCCAATCAGTTCCTCTTCGCCAGACTTAAAAGCAGCGGAAGGCACATTGAGTAGTTTGTTGCCTTTGCCTTTAGCCAGTTCCGGCAGGTCTTTCAGTGCAAATACCAGCAATCGGCCTTGGTTGGTCACCGCAGCAACATTCACCCCCTCGGTTTCGTGTAAGCCCGGTTCGAGCAGCACCGGAGGCAATGCGGTTCCGCCCGACGGCACGCTCAAGCAGGCTTTACCTGCTTTGTTCTTCGTGACCATTTCATTAAGGCTGCCGACAAAACCATAGCCTGCATTCGATGCAAGCAATACCTTGCTGTCGCTGTTGCCAATAGCGACCCCGACAAAGCGTGCATCGTTTTTGGTCTTGAAGCGGCCTGACAGTGGTTCACCTTGCCCCCGGGCCGAGGGTAACGTATGCGCCAGAGCGTTGTAGCTACGGCCATCCGAATCAAGGAACACCAGCACATCATTGCTTCGCCCTTTCGCGGCCTGGGCGAACTCATCACCAGTGCGATAATTCAACTCATCGGGTTTAACATCGTGGCCTTTAGCTGCCCGAACCCACCCTTTTTCAGAGAGCACTACCGTGATTGGGTCGTTGGTTAGCAGGTCTTCATCGCTGAACGCTTGCGCTTCTTCAACTTCGATCAGAGGTGACCGCCGATCATCACCATACTCTTCGGCTACTGCGAGCAGCTCTTTCTTAATCAACGTTTGCATCCGCGCTTTAGAGCCTAACGTTTTCTCTAAGTCAGATTTTTCTGTTTCGAGTTCGTCTTTTTCGCCGCGCAGCTTCATTTCTTCGAGCTTCGCAAGATTTCGCAGACGCAAATCTAAAATCGCATTAGCCTGTGTATCGCTCAATCCAAAGCGCTTCATTAACGCCTGACGCGGCTCATCTTCCTCGCGAATGATGCGAATGACTTCATCGAGATTCAGATAAGCGACAAGCAGGCCGTCAAGAATATGCAGTCGATCGTTTATTTTATCTAATCGGAAGTTCAGCCGACGGGTGACTACATCTAGCCGGTAGCGTAGCCATTCTTTCAAAATGCCCACTAAGCCCTTCACTTCTGGGCGCTGATCTAACCCGATAATATTTAGATTAACCCTATAACTTCGCTCTAAATCTGTAGTGGCAAACAGATGACTCATCAAGCGATCGTAGTCAATTCGGTTTGATCGCGGCACAAAGACGAGACGTGTTGGGTTTTCATGGTCGGATTCGTCACGCAAATCGACCAGCATTGGCAGCTTTTTAGCGTTCATCTGCTGTGCTACTTGCTCTAGCACCTTGGCCGGAGAAACTTGATGAGGGAGCGCAGTGATCACTACTTCGGCCCCTTCTCGATGAAAGACTCCTCGCGCTTTTATGCTGCCCCGACCGCTTTCATAGAGCGCCTGGATGTCCGCCGTTGGCGTGATGACCTGTGCTTCAGTAGGATAATCAGGCCCCTTGATGTGGGTCATCAAGTCCGCAACAGATGCCTTGGGGCTCTCCAACAGATGCACACAGGCGCTAATAACTTCATTCAAGTTATGCGGCGGGATGTCTGTCGCCATACCCACAGCAATACCTGTACTGCCATTGAGTAGTACGAAGGGTGCTTGGGCTGGCAGCAACTTGGGCTCTTTAACGCTTCCATCGAAGTTTGGGCTGTAATCGACGGTTCCCTGTCGAGCCTCACTCAGCAGCAGATCGGCATAGCGCGACAGCCGCGCCTCGGTGTAACGCATAGCAGCGAAAGACTTCGGATCATCTGGCGCGCCCCAGTTACCCTGTCCATCAACCATGGGATAGCGAAAGGAAAAGGGCTGGGCCATCAAGACCATGGCTTCGTAACAAGCGCTGTCACCATGAGGATGAAACTTACCCAGCACATCACCCACGGTTCGGGCAGACTTTGCGTACTTGGCCTGACTATTCAAGCCCAGTTCACTCATCGCGTAGATAATCCGCCGCTGCACGGGTTTCAAACCATCGGCGATATGCGGCAAAGCACGGTCATTGATGACGTACATGGAGTAATCCAAGTACGCCCGTTCCGTATAGGTGGCCAGCGACATCGACTCGCGGGAATCATCGCCTAAGGGAGTTGATTGGATTTCGTCATCCATCGGGTATTTGCCTATTTCGTTCTTGGATCATTTCTCGATTCTGGTAATGCTTTTGACAACTTTCAGCCCGTTGTATGTTCAGTCAATTACCGCCTGATCGCCTTTCTTTTCCAGCCACACGCGACGATCTGGAGCACGCTTCTTGGCCAGCAGCATGTCCATCATCTCATCGGTTTTTCGGCCCTGATCTACCGTGAGCTGGACTAGCCGTCGCGTATCTGGGTGGATGGTCGTTTCACGCAACTGCGCGGGGTTCATTTCACCCAGCCCCTTAAAACGCTGGACAACGGGTGTCGCTCGCTTTTTTTCCTCAGCTACCCGCGACAACACCGCATCTTTCTCGGATTCGTCCAAGGCGTAGAAAACTTCTTTACCCACGTCTATCCGATATAGCGGCGGCATGGCCACATAGACATGACCGGCGCTAACCAACGGACGGAAATGTTTAACAAACAGGGCGCAAAGAAGCGTCGCTATATGCAAGCCGTCAGAGTCGGCGTCCGCCAAAATACACACTTTGTCGTAACGCAAACCCGTGAGATCGGCACTGGCAGGATCCACGCCGATGGCTAAGGCAATATCGTGCACCTCTTGGGAAGCCAGCACCTGATTGGCATCGACCTCCCAAGTATTCAGGATTTTTCCGCGCAGCGGCATGATCGCCTGAAACTCGCGATCTCTGGCCTGCTTCGCCGACCCACCTGCAGAGTCACCCTCAACCAGAAAAAGCTCTGCCCGTGAGGCGTCCTGGCCAGAACAGTCGGCCAATTTGCCAGGCAACGCGGGCCCAGAAGTAACCCGTTTGCGAGCCACCTTCTTCGCAGCATTCAGACGGCGTTGAGCGTTGCCTATTGCCATCTCTGCAATCCGTTCGCCGTCACTGGCGTGTTCATTCAGCCAAAGACTGAATGCATCCTTAGCAACGCCGGAAACAAAAACGGCAGAGTGGCGCGATGACAGTCGTTCCTTGGTCTGCCCTGCAAATTGCGGATCCAGTAATTTGACGCTCAGCACATAGCTGCACTGTTCCCAGATGTCATCGCCAGTTATTTTCACACCTCGGGGTAACAAATCCCGAAACTCGCAGAACTCTTTCAAAGCATCGACCAGCCCGGAGCGGAGACCATTCACATGGGTACCTCCTTGAGCGGTTGGTATCAGATTGACATAACTCTCGGTGATCGGCGCACCACCATCGACGACCCACTTCAAGGCATATTCGACCGCCTCAGAATTCCCCGATGCTTTGTGCATAATGGTGCTTTCAGGCACGCATTCCGCATCGCCAATAGCCGTCTCTAAATACTGACGCAGCCCATCTTCAAACAGCCAGCTTTCGTTTTCGTCAGGCTTGGCCTCGACAGACAAGCTCATGCGCAGCCCCGGACACAACACCGCTTTTGCCCGCAGCAAATGACGCAAACGACCCATGGCTAACGAGGGCGAATCAAAGTAGCTGCTCTCGGGCAAGAAACGAACCCGCGTTCCTGTATTACGCTTGCCAACAGTGTCGACGGCTTCGAGCTGAGTAACGGGTTCTCCGCGTTCATAGCGTTGGCGGTACAGCGAGCCTTCTCGCTTCACTTCAACCTCTAGGTATTCCGATAGGGCATTGACCACAGAGACGCCCACACCGTGGAGACCTCCGGAGAAATTATAGTTTTCGTTATCGAATTTGCCGCCGGCGTGTAGCCGAGTCAGTATCAGTTCTACGCCGGATATTTTGTGTTCTGGATGAATATCTACCGGCATTCCTCGGCCGTCATCCAGCACTTCTATCGATCCGTCAGCATTGATACCTACTTCGATTTCTCGCGCGTGACCGGCTATCGCTTCATCCACACTGTTGTCTACAACTTCTTGAACCAGATGATTTGGTCGGGTGGTATCGGTGTACATACCTGGACGGCGCCGTACAGGCTCTAAACCAGAGAGCACCTGCAACGATTCAGCTGAATAGGATTTTTCCGCCATAAATCTGCGTCCGTTTAAATGAGATAGAACATTATTTCAGTGTAACCAACGAACCTGAGTATCGACTTCACCATTGTCGCCCAGAGTAACCCAGCGATAACCGGGCGGGCGTACATCTGTTGAAAATTGTCGGGTGCGAGGCAAAAACTGAAACGCGGTCGACGGCGTACCTAGTAGCGGGTGATGCCGATAGTGCCCCTGTATCTCTTGATGGGCGTGACCGAACAATGCCCCTGAAAAAATCGGCCCCGAAGAGTTGATCAGCGCATCCAAGAGATCACCCGGTTGCTCCACGCGATCTTTATCAAGCCAAGGAGAACCGATTGGCAACAGCGGATGATGGGTCGCTAGCATGGCGAAGCGCTCGTTGCGGGCAGACCATTGTGTCATCAGCGACTCTAACTTCGCTGCATCCACGTGGGCTTTGGGCACATCGTCTTGGTGAGAGTCGAGGCCGACAATACTCCATGACCCAAGGGATATTGGCTTGTCAGGCAAACCCGCGTGAATCATTTGCTCAGCGAAATCGTGGTTACCCGGCAGGCAGAGCAACGGCTTTCGACTGACAGACCTAACCATAGCGAGGAATTGCCGATAAACCTCGAGGCCGCCCGAATGGACTAAATCGCCAGTAGCTACTATCGCATCAGGTGCCTTTTCACTGATGGCCTGTTGCAATACAAGTTGCAGAGTTGCGTTTGTGTCCGTCTCTAGCAGCAGTTCGCCATGGGGTACCAGATGACAGTCGGTAATGTGTAACAGCGTTTGTTGCGCCAAGTCGAACTATGCCTCGCCATCCAAGTTACGGTGCGAGGATGCATTGGTATCAAAGACTGGGAGTGAATCGGTGCTCATACCTACCGCTAGGCAGAGCGCAAGATACTCGCCCAAAAAACGATTCAGTTGCTCTTTTTCGTCTCGAGCGCGCATGCGCTTGTTCGGGTATTCGTAGGCACCGTGAAAACGCGATTGGTGCTGATATGCCACCACCTCAGCGCTTTTAGTATCGTGATAAAGCTGAATTTTCATGTTCGGGCTGCTACCCCAGTCCTGCTTGGGAACCTGAGTAAGCTGTAACAGCGTAGTGTATGGTCCGCGTTTTAAGACAGTGAGTTCGACCCGAGTGCCCGCCTCGCCCGGCAGCAACATGACACACTTGAACTCTTCTTTTCGAAGCGTGGGAAACAATTGCATCAAGCGTTGAAAATTCATGTCGCATTCAGCCATATGGCCGACAAGGTCATGGTGGTAGCGCCGACCGCGTTGTCGCGCACCCGTCGCGAAGTCGTAGCTCAGCTGGGTTGAGCGACTCAATATATCGGTATCTGTTTCCGGGCGCTTGTCTGACAAAGCTTGTCTCTTTCTCGAAGTCTTCCTACGCCGCGACAATATACCTAGGGTGGCAACGCGGTGCTATCTACGATTAGATTTTTACCACCTTTGCGCGTCTGCTTTTTTGCTCTTGTTTACACGAGCACCTGATCTGAAATCAAAACCAGTTCACGTTACTTGCACCATCATTAGAGGCATACTCCCGCTCTGAAATTTATTGCCCCAGTTGTCTCAACGATAACGGGACTCGTAGGAATGAAAATGCGTAACTCGCGTCTCTTTTTTGCAATGCGTTTTTGGCTTACGGCAGTTGTCGCCGGAACAGTCTGTTTGCCGGCGATTGCTGACGACCTGATCGATGTTTTCGTGGCTGCAAAGGATAACGATGCTGTGATAGGTGCTGCTCGCGCTTCCTTTCAAGCCGATAAAGAGCGGCTGCCCCAGGCCCGCTCTGCATTGCTGCCCACCGTCATCGCCAGCGCAAATACCACCAAAACCGAAACGACCACACCGGGTGTCAACACACCTCAGAGCAGAGTACTGGAAAAAGGCTACAACGATAACGGTTGGAATGCTCAGCTGCGTCAACCGGTTCTCAATCTGTCCAGTTGGTTTGGCTACAACAGTGCCAAAGCGTTTGTGAAATCTTCATCATTTGCTCTGGCGTCCCAAGAACAGGACTTAATTGTGCGTGTTGCCGAGGCCTATTTGAACATTTTGCGCACCCGAGACCGCCTAGACACCACTAATGCTGAAGTGACCGCCGTTAAGCGACAGTTAGAACAGGTGCAGCAACGTTTCGATGTAGGCCTTGTCGCCATTACCGATGTGCTGGAATCTCAGGCAGCCTTCGATGCTGCACTGGTCCGTCAGATACAATCCGAGACAGACCACTACATCAGTTTTGAAACCCTTCGTACCTTAACCGGTCGTGATTACGATAGTTTGGCAACCCTTTCTGAGCAGTTGCCTATTGTCAACCCGGATCCCATGGACGAAGAATCATGGGTTGAAGCTGCACTGCGCTCCAATCTTGGGGTTCGCGCCGCCGTAGAACAGCTCAACGCCGCAAAGAATGACTCTAGGTCTCGTTTATCGGACTATGCGCCTACCGTAGACGCCACTGTCACGCGGACAAATAACCACAATGGTAACCCGCTGACTCAGCAGTTCAGCCCAGCAGAAACAGAGACCACTATCTACGGACTGCAGGTCACCCTGCCCATTTTTCAGGGAGGGCGCACGACCTCGCGAATGCGCGAAGGTCGAGCGAGAGCCGAACAAGCCCGCGAGCAATTGCTGAATCAACGTCGCACGGTGGTACGCAATACGCGAAGCCTTTATAAGTCCGTTACCACCGATGTGGTGAGAGTTAAGGCTCGCCTGCAGGCAATTCGATCGGCCCAATCAGCACTTGAAGCAACCCAGACGGGTTATGAAGTGGGCACCCGAAACATTGTCGATGTGCTGCAAGCGCAACAGCGACTTTTTGATTCCCAATTTACTTACGCCGATTCACGTTACACCTATTTGCTTAATCTCCTGCGTTTGAAGCAGCAAACGGGGCTGCTTGCTCAGGCTGACCTCAGAGAGATGAATGGATTTATGGATAACAGTGCGCCGGTTGAGCGGATCATCTCTATGCGTGAATCGCAGCGCTAAGAACACTTTTGATAAGCGAAATACTGCGGTGTTTCGCTCCTTGATTTGCTGCAACCACTTGGCTTCCAGCATTACCCATTGCGAGTCGTTGCTCGCTTTGCTCGAGCAACCCCAACAACACCTCTTCCAGCGAGTCTTGATCAACTATTTGAGAGGCTCCTGCCTGCATTAGGTCGGTATAGACCTGAGCAAAATTAAAATAGTAGGGGCCAGTGAGGACTGGGGTTCGCAAACTTGCCGGTTCGATAGGATTATGGCCGCCGTGAGCAACGAGCGAGCCACCCACAAAGGCGACCTCAGCAAGCTCATACAGGGGCATCATCACCCCCATTTGATCGACCACCACCACACTGGTTTTTGCTGTAGCTAACTGAGTTTCATCGAGCAAATCACTGTATCGGCACCACCCGCCCGGCATCTGCCCGGCGAAGCGATCTAGTAACGGAGTCAGTTCTGAAACACGGTTCGGGTGCCGCGGGGCGAGCCACAACATCAAGTTAGGCACGGTTTGCAGCATCTGCTGATGGACCCGCAGCACCCATTCTTCCTCTCCGGCATGGGTGGATGCTGCGATCCAAGAGCGCGTTTGTGATTCGCTTATCCGAGCTTGCAGCTGCGTAACGTGTGCAGATAGGTCTTTTGGCAGGTCGAGATCAAATTTCACATTACCCAATACTTGCAGGCGTTTAGTGGAGACGCCTAGTTCTGCAAAACGCTGAGCATGCTCTTGGGTTTGGCAGGCAATCGTATCGAAGGCCGAAAGCACGCGTTTACCGAGCCAGCTAAAGCGCCTATAGCCGCGCGCGGACCTTGGGGACAATCTGGCATTGAGCAGGACTACAGGAATACCTTGAGCCTTGGCTTCTAAAATCAAGTTCGGCCATATTTCAGTTTCCATCAATACCAAGGCTTGGGGCTTTGCGTGGGCAAGAAAGCGGCGAACCGCGAAGGTGAAATCGTATGGTGCGTAACAGTGATCGACACAATCACCCAACAGTGCTTTGACTTGCTCGCTGCCTGTCGGTGTCATCGTCGTCACAAGAATAGGGCGTTCATTTGGAGTCTCGCCCTCTCCCCTAGCTATCTCACGGATCATCGGCGCAGCAGCAATGCTCTCTCCCGCAGATACCGTGTGAAACCAAAGTCCCCCGCAAGTAATTTTGCAAGAATAGAAGCCAAACCGCTCGCGCCAACGAGGCTTGTATAACGGATCTCTTTTGCCGCGAAACCACAGGCGAACCATTACGACGGGTAAAGCGAGCCACAACACGCATCGGTACAGGACTAACCCGGGATAAAGTGCTGGCTTGTTCAGGTTCATATACGTGAGACGACAGATTCCGGCAGACAAGCCCGCAGTTGCTCTCCGCCTCTTTCGAAGTCTAGCCCCGTCATCACCAAGGTTTGTTCTGCATCGGTATAGCGATCTACGGGTGCTTGTGCACCCAACACGGCGATGCAAGGCACACCCAATTGCTTTGCCACAAAGAGCAAGGCCCTAGGTTCGGCAATACTGCCAAGACCATAGTCGACCAAGATCATCGCGCCGGCATTGTGCACGTATCGCTCAGCACGATTTTGCAAATGAGATTCGTATTCACTCATACCGTCAATTGGCAATGCTTTCTCGTCTTTGTGGCGACGCTGTCGCCGTCCTTGCCTTGCAACCTTCTGACCGTCGCGGGCTTCGGTGAAATTTACGATGTCTAGATGTGCGCTGGTGCAGGTTTCCCACGCCTTAATATGTAGAAGGTCAGCGTTAACGTCGGTGAGCTGCAGCGCCTGCTCTATCGCGTCGGCGACGCTATCGTCGCCGACAAAACCGACTAAAGTAACAATCAATCCCGCATCCCCAAGAGTCATGGCCAAACCTGCCGAACTGTTGTGCCTCAGAAACGGTGGTCGTGCGAGCCCCAGATCTGCTGTTTGCTCGTGATCTATCCAAATATCCCCCACCACCAATATGTGACCGCGTTGCGGGGTTAGCGACGGAACACTGTTTATCAAAGATTGGAGCACGGCTACCTCGTCGATTGTTCGTGCATGTTACTACCGGGCATCCTGCATTCGGAAGCTGCTACCATTTGGCAATGCACGACTCTATGCCTTCGTGGCCTTCTATATTGAACCCAAAATATTGGCACATCTGGTTTGTTGTCGCCTGTATGTGGCTAATATCCCGGCTACCGATGACGTGGATATTTGCGATAGGTAAGAGTGTTGGCCTTCTTGGCTACCATCTTGCGCGTTCTCGACGCCATATTACCGAGGTCAACATCGCCAAGTGCTTTCCTGAACTATCCCATGAACAACAAACGCAATTGGTCAAAGATAACTTTAGACATACCGGTATGGGTGCAGTGGAGATCTCCCTGCCCTGGTTGAACCCCAACCGAGATTTATCCGATTGCTATCAGGTTGAGGGTCTCGAACATTTGGTGCGTGCTCATGAGCAAGGGCGCGGCGTGGTATTGGTTGGCGCCCACTATACGACGATAGATGTGACAAGCCAGTTTCTATCCACTCTGGGTTATGTGGATGTCATGTATCGCCGCAACAAAAACTCGGTGTGGGAATGGTTGCAAACTCACGGGCGCCGTCACCACTTTGAAGGGGTGGTGGAGCGCAGCGATATGCGTCAAATCATCAAGCGTCTCAAGAATGGCAGGGTTATGTGGTACGCGGCAGATCAAGATTACGGTCGCAAACATTCGGTGTTCGCGCCGTTTTTCGGTATTGCCACGGCGACCATTACTGTCAGTTCGCGTCTCGCGACGAGTAACGCTTCACCTGTGTTAATGCTGCATCAAACGCGAGACATTACTCATCGGAAATGGTGCTTGCGCTTTAGTCCCGTGCTGGAGCATTTCGCTGAGGGTGATGTTCTAGCCGACGCCACACAACTTAATCGGATACTCGAAGCATCACTGCGGGAGGTGCCAGAACAGTACCTGTGGATGCATCGTCGGTTCAAGACTCGGCCAGAAGGCGAGGACTCGTTTTACCTTAAGGGTTAGGCATACAATAGCATGCTGATTTAACAGGACATTTTCCGTGCTTCCCACGTTTTCCGAAATGCTCAATCAACTGGTGGCCGAGCCATCGGTTAGCTCGACGTCGTCAGACATCGATCGCAGCAACCTGCGCGTGATCGAGCACTTAGCCAACTGGCTGAATGACCTGGGTTTCCACACGCAGATCATGCCGCTGCCCGATAGGCCCGACAAAGCGAATTTGATTGCGACCTTGGGCGGCGAGCTTCAAGACGGCATGGGCGGACTGGTCTTAGCCGGGCATACCGACACTGTGCCGTTTGACGAAGCGCTGTGGCAATCAGATCCCTTCACCGTCAAAGACGACCAAGATCGCTACTACGGCCTTGGCAGTTGCGACATGAAAGGCTTTTTCCCGGTGGCGCTTGAAGCTGCTGCTACGTTTGCAAACACGAAACTAGCTGCGCCACTTACCATCGTCGCGACCTCGGATGAAGAGTCATCGATGGCGGGCGGTCGTTACCTACTCGAATGCGGCAAGCCAAAAGCCGACTACGCCATTATCGGCGAGCCTACCGCTATGCAACCGATTTTTGCCCATAAAGGCATCAGTATGATGACGATCAATCTAGCAGGTTCGTCAGGTCATTCCTCTGACCCAAGTCTGGGAGCCAATGCGCTGGATGCCATGCACCGGGTCATGAGCGAGCTGATCGCCCTGCGCGAAGAGTTAGCTGCTAGCCATCAAAACGATGCTTTCGCTGTGAACATCCCTACCATGAACCTTGGCTGCATGCGCGCGGGAGACAACCCAAACCGTATTTGCGGTCACGCGGAGCTACAAATCGACCTACGATTACTGCCGGGTATGAATAGCGACGAAATTCACGAGGCGCTGGAACGACGCATTAAAGCGGTAGTGGCAAATACAGGAGTAGACCTAGCTTTGCATGCAGCTTACCCCCCCATTCCACCATTTCAATCTAACCCTGATGGCGCGTTACTTGGCGCACTCAGCACACTGACCGGTAACAAGGCAGGCACCGTGGCTTTCGGAACCGAAGCGCACTTTATGCAAACCCTAGGCATGGAAACCGTCGTGTGGGGGCCAGGCAGCATCGACCAAGCACATCAACCCAACGAATACCTCGACAAAGCCCAGCTAGCCCCCGCTACCGACGCCTTGCGGCAGGTTATTCAAAGGTTCTGCGCGGACTGCTAGTGGATACTAACGATTACTCTCAGTGGTTTCGAGGATCCACCCCTTACATTAGCGCCCATCGAGGCAAGACCTTTGTGGTCTATCTCGGTGGTGATGCACTAGCCCACTCAAACATCACGAACATCGTTCACGATTTGGCCCTGCTCCACGTACTCGGGGTGCACTTAGTTCTCGTGCACGGCGGCCGGCCGCAACTCGATGAAGCATTACCCGCGTCCAGCCTTCATGACCACCGACGCATCACGCTACCTGAAGACATGGCTACAGTATCGAGCATTTACGGTCTGTTACGCAGTCAGCTGGAGGGATTATTTTCTACGGGCTTGCCCAACACCCCGTTGCACAATGTCGACATCAGCGTGGTTTCAGGAAACTTCGTTACCGCCAAGCCTTTGGGTGTACTCGACGGTATCGATCATCTGCTAACCGGCCAATTGCGTAGCCTGGACACAGACAGAATTTCAAATCTCTTAAATACCAATAATCTGATTCTTCAGTCCCCTATGGGTTTTTCTCAATCCGGACAGGCTTACAATTTGGCCTCAGAGGAGTTGGCTGCCGATATCAGCATTGCCCTGAGGGCAGACAAAGTTATTTTTTTCGATGGCCAAGAGCATCTCAAAAATGCCCAAGGCCTGCGGCAAAGCACCGTCACCCCCAGCTCACTAGAAGACTACTGGGAGGCTCTAAGCTCTGGCTCCGCGCAACGCTTCAAAGCCATGGCTCGAGCGGTGCGGGCGGGGGTCACCAAGGCGCACCAAATATCTTTCACGACAGATGGTGGCCTGCTGCAAGAGCTGTTTACTGCCGACGGAGCTGGCACCCAAATTGTTGAAGAGCAAGCCCGGCCAGTGCGAGCAGCCACGCTGAACGACGTGGGCGACATCGTCGAGATCATCCGGCCACTGGAAGAAAGCGGTGCATTGGTGCGGCGCTCTCGCGATCGATTAGAGCAGGAGATAGCGCATTTTTTGGTGGCTGAAGTCGACAGCGTCGTGGTCGGCTGTTGCGCCGTCTATCCCCATGGCGAGCAATCGGAGCTGGCATGCGTTGCTGTGAGTGATTTGTATCAACGGAGCAGCTCAGGCGTCGCTATCGGCGCAAACCTGTTGGACGCAGCGCAAATAAAAGCTCAGAAGATGGGCGCGACACGCTTGTTCGTGCTGACGACACAAACCTACGACTGGTTTATCGAACAGGGTTTTATCGGCGCGACCGTTGAGGATCTGCCAACCGCCAAACAATCCCTTTACAACTGGCAGCGCGGCTCTAAAGTGCTGCTGAAAGCGCTGGGCTGATAACTCAAAAACTCGTCATCTAAGGAAAGACATGGCTAACGAACGTCCCTATAGCTCTATTGTTGTTGACGGAATTGAACAGGCTCCAAGCCGAGCCATGCTGTACCCAACCGGGTTCAAACCAGAAGATTTTGCCAAGCCTCAGATTGGTATTGCTTCAACCTGGAGCATGGTAACCCCCTGCAACATGCATATTAACGAACTCGCTGAAGCGGCAGCAATGGGGGCTGATGAAGCCGGCGCTAAATCAGTACTGTTCAATACCATCACCGTTTCTGATGGCATCTCTATGGGCACACCAGGTATGCGTTACTCGCTGGTATCGCGGGAAGTAATAGCAGACTCCATAGAAACCGTTGTCGGCGCGCAAGGGTTCGATGGTTTTGTGGCCATCGGTGGCTGCGACAAGAACATGCCCGCCTGCGGTATTGCTATAGCGCGTATGGATCGACCTAGTGTCTTTGTCTACGGAGGTACTATTTTACCGGGCAAAGAACGGCGCGACATTGTTTCTGTGTTCGAAGCGGTCGGCGGCCATGCTGCAGGTACGGTTTCCGACATCGAGTTAAAGGATGTTGAGGCCACGGCTATTCCGGGGCCAGGCTCTTGCGGAGGCATGTATACCGCCAACACTATGGCATCTTCTATGGAGGCCCTTGGTTTATCGCTACCCGGAAGCTCGGCGCAAAACGCCGTTAGCCAAGACAAGATACAGGACAGCTACAATGCAGGCGCCGCAGTACGAAAACTGATTCAGCTCGGCATCAAACCTAGCGATATTCTGAGCCGCGAGGCATTTGAGAATGCCATCACCCTGACCATCGCCTTGGAAGGTTCCACCAACGCAGTACTGCACCTACTGGCGATTGCTCACGCAGCGAACATCCCACTATCTATCGACGACTTTAGCCGCGTCGGCAAACGTGTGCCCGTGCTCGCCGACATGCGTCCCGCCGGCGTCTACGCCATGAGTGAGTTGATTGAGATTGGGGGCATTTTGCCTTTGATGAAAACATTGCTTAGTGAAGGTTTGCTGCACGGCGATTGCATGACGGTCACTGGGCATTCTATGGCAGAAAATTTGGCAGACGTCGCGGATTATCCTTCCGAGCAGAAAATTATTCGGCCCTTGTCGAATCCGATTAAAAAAGATAGCCACCTCGTGATATTGCGCGGCAATCTGGCCCCAGACGGTGCCGTTGCTAAAATCACTGGACATGAAGGCTTAACCTTCACGGGTACCGCGCGCTGTTTTCACGGTGAAGAAGCCGCTATGGCGGCCATCATGGACGGCACCGTGGTCAAAGGAGACGTCGTCATCGTGCGCTACGAAGGGCCCAAAGGTGGACCGGGCATGCGCGAAATGCTCAGCCCCACGAGTGCGATTAACGGCCGAGGGCTTTCCCAAGATGTGGCACTGCTCACCGATGGGCGTTTCTCTGGTGGTTCTCACGGGTTCGTTATAGGCCATGTCACCCCTGAGGCGCACTTAGGCGGGCCCATTGCACTCGTAGAAGACGGCGACACCATTACCGTCGATGCGGATAACGCCGAGATTAACTTGCACGTCAGCGACGAGGAGTTAGTGGCGCGCAAAGCCAAATGGCAAGCGCCCGAGGCTTATACCCAGCGTGGCACCTTGGCGAAATACGCGACATTAGTCAGCTCCGCCAGCGAGGGCGCAGTCACCGACAAGTATTTGGGTTAAATACTGCGATGGCTTCAGTCTGCCTCGTCTGCGGTGCCGCCGAAGCTGGGCATGCAGTAGCCGTCTACCGAGTCAACGTCTGTACCGACTGCTATCAAAAAGCGGTAGGCGGGTGGCCTAAATCAGCAGAACCTGCTCTTTTTGCTGCACTGGCAAGGCAAGGTCTGCTGATACCCGACCGCAACGATGCGGATCTAATACCGCGCAGCTACGCACCTCCAGCCGACTTTGCGCTTTAGCCGAAAAAGGACAGCCCTATGAGCGATACCGATCACGAGTTGATGCATCCCGTTGGCGAGATCCCCGCCTGGAGCGAAAGCTACTACTTCAACTTTGTGGATCCAGAGACAAAGATTGGCATGTTCAGCAGGATGGGGTTTCGTCCCGGCGACGGCTGGGCCGACGCATTACACGCCGTCTATCTTCCGGGCAGCCGAGTGGCCTTTACCTACGGCAGACGCGACATCGGTAACAATTTATCTGTCTACGATGGTGACCTGCACGCGGGGCATCTCACCTTTAAAAACGACGCATCCCACCAGCGCTGGCAGCTGCATTTTGACGGCCCTGCCCAAGACATAGCAGATGCTTCGATTCTGCTGCAACGCAGCAAGCTAAGACCCAAAGGCTGGTTTAAGGCCGCTACTATGCAAATGGAGCTGACGTTTCAGTGCATCACTGAGCCACACTTCAAGTTTAACCACGATTCCTCCTATGGTCATTTCGAGCAAAGCGGCCGGGTGAGCGGCGTCATTCAGATTGGCGGCAGCCGCTATGAAGTCAATGGTTACGGAGTACGCGATAAATCTTGGGGGCCTCGAGACTGGGGTGCGAGCGAGCGCTCGTCGGAAGCACGCTCCGCGCCAACATTTTCAACGCCAGACAATCCAGCGCCTTTCGTAAATTGGTTTTCCATGAATTTCGGCGAGCACGGGGCTCTTGGCGGCTCTTGTTTTGTTCAGCCATCAGGAGAAATTAAAGGCAGTGGCTGGATACAGCAGGATGGTCGCACTCTGCCCCTCACGGAAGTGACAATCGCCTCCACTTATCGCGAATCATCGATTCTCCACGACTCGGTGCATCTGCGCGGACGAATCAATAATAACGAACCGATTGAAATCACTGGGCGCATGCTCAACATGTGTCCCACCAAAGTATCGATGCACGGAGGAGCGACCTTTATTAATGAGGGACTGGCAGAATTCCAGTGGAACGGTCGCAACGGTTACGGCATTGCCGAGCATTGGCATGCGGTGGCCAAATGATTCAGTCGACTAAAATCACTTTCAGTGCAACTCCAGTGCTTGATTCACCACCACCGAGGGCGCCAACAATGGTGTCACCCAGACCATATTTGTCTGCCATTAGGACATTGAGGATACTAACCATTTCGGGAGATGCTGCAACGGTTATCAAGTAACTGACATCGCCGCGCCGCAACATCGCAGGCGCCTGTATATCGTGAAAAATCAAACGCTGATACCAACCAGAACCCGAGTCAGCCCGAAGCCACATGGCGCCGTCGTGATCGGTAACCCATAATCGGGTGGTAACGTCATCGCCTGATGCGTCTTGAGTCGTCAACTGCACCACTTCGCCGCTTTCCGAAGCGCCGAAAATCAAAGCAAAGTAAGCAAGGACTATACAAGCGACAACGGCCGGGATTCGACTGAGGCTTTTCATCATGATCGAACCTTCATTCCCAGTCCCCACACCCCAAACATACGATCAGCGGCTTCTTTGACTTTGCTCGTGTACAAAGTCCACTAAAAACTTAACGTTATCCACAGGCGTCTCGGGGATGATTCCGTGGCCCAGATTGAAGATATGCCCAGGCCGACCCGCTACCTGATCGAGTAACCACTGCGACTGAGACGCTACGGCGGCTTTATCCGCGCATAACACGATGGGGTCTAGATTGCCCTGCACAGCACTACAGCCCAGCTGATCCCAAGTGGGTTTTAGTGGCGTGCGCCAATCGAACGCCAGCACGTCTATGTTGAGCTCAGCAACGGCCGGTAACAAATGATAGTTGCCAGTGCCGAAGTAAATAACGGGCACACTGTCTGAAAGCTTATCTACTAGCGCCTTAAGGTGCGGCTCAACGTAAGTTCGATAATCAAAAATCGATAAGTTGCCCACCCAAGTATCGAACAGCTGCACAGCTTCTACCCCTGCGCTGATTTGCAGCTGCAAATAGCTTGCAAGCTGACCCGTGAGCTTAGCCATCAGCTCATGCCAAAGCTCCGGGGCCTCGTACATCATCTTCTTCACGAATACATAGTTGCGCGACCCTTTGCCTTCAATCGCATAAGACGCCAAGGTAAATGGCGCACCCGCAAACCCGATGAGGGCAATCTCCTTGGGTAGGCTTTCGTTGATACAACGCACGGTGTCGGCAATGTAAGGTGTATGTTCAACGGCGGGCGCGGTCTTTAGATTTGCAACATCGGCGGCAGAGCGAATGGGGTTATCAAACACCGGACCCTGACCGGGGACGTATTCCAGATCGAGGCCCATGGGCTCTAAAATTGGTAGGAGGTCGGCGAACATAATCGCCGCATCTACGCCTAGAATTCGTTGTGCATCTAAAGTCGCCTGCGCCGCACGCTCTGGGTTCTTGAAGAAATCTAGGCTCGGCAGATCGCCCTTCACTTGATGATATTCAGGCATGTAGCGTCCGGCCTGACGATTTAGCCATATGGGTGTGTGGGAGGTTTGCTCACCTCGACACGCTTGCAAGAAGACTTTTTCCATCTGCTTCCTTAAGGGTAATGCGCTTTCGGCTTAGTTGATACGCTGGGGGTTTACGTCTGCTTCGTAGTCAACCCCGTCGATGCCGAAGCCAAAAATTTTAAGAAAATCGGCTCGAAACCCCGACAAATCGCCTAGCTCGGGTAGGTTCTGGGTATCCACTAGCGGCCAACGTCGTTTTACCTCTGCTTGCACCGATTCTGCTAGCTCCAAATCGTCGACGCGAATGCGACCTGCCTCATCGAACCGCGGAGCGACTCCGGGTTGTAATTGAGAGGCAAAAAGGCGATCAATATGGGCAATGCATTCTTCGTGACTTCCTTGCTCTTTCATAACCTTGAACAGCAACGCTGCATAGAGTGGTACGACAGGTATAGCAGCACTTGCCTGACTGACGATGGCTTTCAGCACGGCCACGCGGGCATCACCGCCAATGGGGTGCAACCTCTGCTGAATTTCGACGCTTGCACGATCAAGGTCTGCCTTGGCCTTGCCCAAGGTGCCCTCCCAGTAAATCGGCCAAGTAAGCTCGCTGCCGATATAGGTATAAGCAACAGTCTTTGCGTTGGGGGCCAACAGATCGGCCGCCAGTAAAGCATCGATCCAATACTCCCAATCCTCACCGCCCATCACGGTAACCGTGTCGTCTATCTCTTCCGCGCTGGCCGGTTCTAGGGCGATATTGGATACTTCGCCTTTTTCTACATGTACCGTTTTGATATCCAGCACTTCGCCAAGCGGTTTGATGCTGGATCGATGTAAAACTTCAGTCTTGGGATGCTGGCGCACCGGCGACGCAAGGCTGTACACCACAAGATCAATCTTGCCTAAGTCAGCCTGTATTGTTCGTAGCACTTCTTCACGCATCGCATCGGAAAACGCGTCTCCATCGAGGGTTTTTGCATAGACACCTGCATCGGCCGCTCGCGCTTCAAAGGCTTTATTGTTGTACCAGCCTGCGGACGCGGTTTTACTTTCGCTGGGCGCCTTTTCAAATGAGACACCCAAAGTGTTCGCGCCACAGCCAAAGCCTGCGACAATCCGGCTCGCCAGTCCATAACCTCCCGAGCAGCCCAACACCAGTACGTTTTTGAATGCACCGTTAGCAACCATTGAGTGATTTGATACATAGTCGATTTGTTGGTTCACATGGGCAGCGCACCCATGGGGGTGGGCTGTAGTACAAATGAACCCACGAATACGGGGTTTTACGATCATATGTTTCCCTTCGAGTAGTGCCAAAGCCTTAGATAACAAGCCTCGATTAACCAACGGCTTTCACGGCGGCGCTCATCATACCCGCTCCAACAGCCCAGCGCATGATGCCCTCCACATCGAGTATGCGTGGACCGTCACGTCGAACGGTCACGGTTGCCTGCTCACCGTCGAGCAACGTGTGATCTCGGTCGCCATCCAGTGCAATCACCCCAGGACCGTAAAAGATCCGCGTTTCATCAAATGCAGTTCTATCTGTTTGACTTACAATCACATCACGAAAATGGCCCGGCGACAGGGGCACCCGAACAATTTGGCCCTCACCGCCCATACGCACCCACAAACCGCAGTCGTCTTGATCGTAGATTGGGTCAACAAAACCACCTATCGGCGACATGCCGACTGAATTAGGTTCCGCACGCGAGAGCAACATACTGTCCAGTCGATCTGCATCAAATGGCAATAGGTTGCCCACATGATCACGGCGCAACAGCACCACGTCTATCAGCCCAATATCAGTTTTCGTTGGGGTTTGTAGATGCAGTACCTTTGCTCGGGATCTCAAATGCTCGGGCATCTGGGCGGTTTTACCTACTGCGTTTAAGCCTGCAACCATGCCCCCTAATGTTGGCTCCATCAGCGCAGGAAAGACGTTATTGGTGCCAGTAGAAATAGGTACCAAGTCGATCTCGCTGTCGGTACCGACTATGGCTCGATTGGTTCCGTCACCGCCGAGCGATACCACCGTATGGCAACCTGCCGCTTTGAATTCCTGCATCGCTTGTGCGGTGTCCTTGGCCGTATTGGTGAGCGGGATATCGACAATATGCACCTTTGCGTTGAGGGTCATTAGCTCAAGGGCACCCTCTGCGATACGAAAAGGTTCTCGCGCGATATAGATGTTAGTAACACCCACCGCGTCGGCCCCAGCCGCAACTCTCGCAACAATGTCACGCTTGGCTTCGTGGGTCATATTTGTTGCGCGGGCGGCTAAGCGCCTGACATCCCTCCCTGACATCGGATTGACGCACAAAGCGAGTTTGCCGTTGGGGATATTCTCAGCAGGCATAGCCGCAGCGCGCGTCTAAAAAACGCGCTCTAGGGTTTGAAACGTATAGTCACTGCTGTGCCGTTGATCCCCGTCGAAGCGCTCTTCATAGGTTATCTGCCAGGCACTCAAATCAACGCTGGGAAAATACACATCACCCTCGGGTTCGGCGTGTACCAAGGTGACATACAGTCGATCAGCCAGCGGCAGTGCTAGTTCGTAAATCTGCGCGCCGCCAATAATCATCACTTCGTCGATACCGTCGATTAGGCACTGACTTTCGGCCAGCGCTATAGCCTCATCCAAATTGGCTACCACCTGAACTCCCTCGCGCTGCCACTGGTCGCTCTGCGTGAGCACGATATTGGTTCGTCCGGGCAACGCTGACTTCATGGATTCGAAGGTTTTACGTCCCATGATCACCGGCCGGCCCATGGTTGTTTGCATGAAGTGGCGCATATCGTTAGGCAGGCGCCACGGCAGAGAATTATTGCGGCCAATGACTCGGTTTTCGGCCATGGCCCAGATCAACGATATCTGCATTCGATTTGTCCTAATTCAGACCGCGATAGGCGCCTTGATACCCGCATGACATTCATAGCCCTTGAGTTCGAAGTCTTCATAGGCAAAGCCAAAAATGTCTTTCACGTCGGGATTAAGATGCATTTGCGGCAGCGGTAAGGGGCTGCGCGAAAGCTGTAAATCCGTTTGTTCGAGATGATTGGTATATAGATGCGCATCGCCCATGGTGTGCACAAAGTCTCCCAACTGCAGGTCGCAGACTTGGGCAATCAGCATGGTAAGCAAGGCATAGGATGCGATATTGAAGGGCACACCAAGAAAGATGTCTGCGCTGCGTTGATACAGCTGGCACGACAGCTTGCCGTCAGCCACATAAAATTGAAACAGCGTGTGACAGGGCGGCAGCGCCATATTGCTTACCTCGGCAACATTCCACGCACTGACAATATGCCGGCGGCTGTCGGGATTTTTGCGTATGCCCTCAACTAGCGTTTCGATTTGATCGATAGTGCTGCCGTCGGGGCCCGGCCAAGAGCGCCATTGGGAGCCGTATACCGGACCCAACTCACCGTGCTCGTCTGCCCACTCGTCCCATATGTGGACATTGTGGTCAGTTAGATACGAGATGTTCGTTGCTCCCTGCAAAAACCAAAGCAATTCATGAATGATGCCTTTGAGAAACATCTTCTTGCTGGTGACTAAGGGAAAACCGTCAGCAAGATCAAACCGCATTTGATGACCAAAAACACTATAGGTCCCTGTGCCGGTTCGATCAGACTTGAACGTGCCGTTTTCGCGCACGTGGCGCATCAAATCGAGATATTGCTGCATGTCGACTACCTTGGCTGTTCCGTGTCAGATACTAGCAGTGATGATTTGGCTGGGCGATCAGATCTTGCTGACTCGCGCTTAACTGGCGGTTTGCGCATTGCTGCGGGACCACCACAGCAACCAAACGCCAATCACGATCATTGGTAAAGAAAGCAGCTGGCCCATACTGATAAATTCGAACAGCACAAACCCGATGTGAGCGTCTGGCGAACGCAGGAACTCTGTCGAAAAGCGGAAGCTTCCATAACCGAGCAAGAAGGCGCCGGATAGCGCGCCTTTGGCCCTTGGCTGCATTGACAGCCACCAAAGCAGAGCAAACAACAAAGCGCCTTCAGTAGCCGACTGGTACAACGAAGAAGGATGCCTTGCAACGTTTTCCCAAGTACCGAAACACATCGGATTTAGATCACGGACAGCTTGGCACTTAAAGATAAGACCAAAGCTGCTTTCGGTCACACGCCCCGGCAATTCCATATTGATGAAATTGCCAATACGCACCGACCCCAAGCCGATAGGGCAAAGCGGGGCCAAAAAATCGGTAACAGTCAGAAAGTCCTTACCGTAGCGCCGACCAAACAGCACCATGGCGACCAGTACACCCAAGAAACCGCCATGAAATGACATGCCGCCTTCCCAAATACGGAGCAAATAAAAAGGGTCGGCCGCGAGGCGTTCAAATCCGTAAAAAAAGGCATAGCCGACGCGACCACCTAGTACGGCACCCATCGCCCCATAAAACACCAGATCCGAAAGCTGCTCGGAATCCCATGGTGAGTTCAGTAGATCCGGACGGTTGTTGATACGCCACTGGCCGAGCAGGTAAACGGCCGTGAAGCCAATCAGCCAGGTTAGTCCGTACCAGCGCAAAGCTAACGGTCCAAGAGAAATAATGATCGGATCAATCACTGGATAGTGCATAGGCGTCGGCAGTCAAAAGTATGGCCGCAGGATAACGTAAAGTCCTGCTACACTCGCCCGCTTCTTAGTCTGCCAGTTCTTTTTTTATGTGCTTGATCTTGTTTCGCTTTCGACCGAGGACCGACGAACCACTACTCATTGCAGCTAACCGTG
The DNA here is from genome assembly GCA_913049565.1 of uncultured Gammaproteobacteria bacterium. The sequence goes on along the minus strand of CAJWZG010000004.1, from coordinate 1,624 downwards.
ATGAGTTTCATCAAAGAGCCAGTGCCGCTGCACAGTTTTGGGACAGTGAGCCACAGATTTTGGCGGGTAAAGATTTAGTTGCCGGCGGTACTTGGCTAGGCTGTTCGAAGCAGGGCCGCTTTGCCGCCCTCACCAACTTTACTCAGCAAGGCCAGGCCACATTCCCGAAGTCTCGCGGTGAGCTGGTGCACGGCTTCTTAGCCGACACTCAGTCGGTTAAGGATTATGCGCTGAGCATCAAGGGCGAAGAATACGCCGGTTTCAATCTGCTGTTATTCGACGGGGAGCGCCTTCTTTACACCACCAACATCTCTCAGCCAGATCAACCGCGCAGCCGACTGCTACCTGCCGGTGACTACGGCCTAAGTAATGCCGAGCTTGGGGCATCTTGGCCAAAATGCGTCGATGGCGCTCGTCGGTTAGGTGAGCTTGCTAACACAGAACACGACAACTCGCAGTTAATCGGCCTGTTGAACGACCAGCAAAAACCCGATGACGAACAACTGCCTGAACGCGGCAAACCCGTAGAAGTCGAGCGTCACTTGAGCTCATGTTTCATTTGCGACTCTCACTATGGTACTCGTGCCAGCACCGTCGTTCGTATGGGGTCTTCGCAAATCTATTTTGCTGAGCAAACTTATCTACCCGATGGCGTCACCGGGTCTATGGTCGAGTTCAACTTTGCCGTTGAGGCAGTCGACAAATCTGCTCCAAACTAACCCCAACATCCTCGGGTTTCGCCTAAGAGTCGATACGCCATAGTAGGGTAGTCGTTACTCTAGAGAGACGAAATAGCATCTAATCACATCGCGCAAGGTCTGCACCTGCTGCCATCGGGTTGATCACACAACTGGTTACCAAAGCCAAACTCCAGTCCATCAACGCATTATTGGGCATCGCTGGAGACAGCGCTGTTGCTGGCGGTGCAGCGCTCGGTGGCGTATTGGTCGCCACACTTGAGGCTGACCTGACTTTGCTGATCGCAACGGGCATGGTCAATGTACCAACGTTGTTGGTGTTCTTCGTCAGAGATGTTCGAGCCATGACGCTCGTAAACAAGGTGCCCGACGTTAGTGCGGACTCACCACAATCGTTCTTTAGCGTATTGCGGATAGCCGTTGTCATAAGTTGAGCCATCAAACTCAGGCGCTTGCTCTTGCAAAAATTGACCTGCCGTTGGGAGCCCTGCGCTCTCGTCATCACCATGCCAAAGACGCGACCGCATTAATGCCTTGGCGCACTGAAAGTACACCTCGCGCACGCCGATCACCGTCACTGTACAAGGCGTTTTACCCTCACGATTAAAGTGCTCGACAATTTGAGGATCGGCAGTTACCGCGGCTTTGCCGTTGATCCGTACAACGGTGTCGGAGCCCGGCACCATGAACATCAAACTCAAACGCCCATCACGCACAATGTTTCGCAAAGAGTCTAGGCGGTTGTTCCCTTTCCAATCGGGTAACCAAAGGGTTCGCGCATCGACAACTCGAACCACCGCATCTGCATCACCCCGAGGACTGGCGTCGGTGCCGTCCGGTCCCACCGTCGACAACACTACGAAACGCGAGGCATTGATCCACTGTCGATATAGGGGTGTGATCTGCGCTGATGCCTTACCGATTGC
>CAJWZG010000003.1 GCA_913049565.1 uncultured Gammaproteobacteria bacterium | reverse complement strand
AGGCCGCGGCATTCTTTCGTGTGAGTCACCGCTATCAGCGGCGACGTGCAACGCCGGCTTGCTATAGCGTTAGTAAGAGCGCTCGAACTTGCGAGCTTCTCGCTGCAGTTTCTTAATGTGCCGTTTTACGGCCGCCGCCGCTTTACGCTTTCGTACGGCTGTTGGCTTTTCATAGAACTCTCGGCGTCGCACTTCGCTTAGCACACCCGCTTTTTCACAAGAACGCTTGAAGCGGCGCAATGCTATATCAAACGGTTCGTTTTCTTTAACTCTTACGTGGGGCATGGTTCAACTTGTTTACAATAAGACCGGAGATTTTACACAGTGGCTGATGACGCAGCAACCCCGCACAGGGACTGTCACGCTCTTAAGGAATTCGCAAGCTGAGCAATTTCAAAGCACTACCTTCAGCATTTTTGTAACATGCTGCCATGCTAATTCTAGGTATCGAAAGTTCTTGCGACGAAACCGGCCTCGCTCTCTACGACAGCGAGCGGGGACTGCTCGCCCAAGCGCTGCACAGTCAGGTTGCACTTCACGCTGATTATGGGGGTGTCGTGCCAGAGCTTGCGTCGCGGGATCATGTTCGCAAAGTCACGCCCCTTACCGCGCGCGTACTGGCCGACGCCAACAAAACTCTCAGCGATATCGATGGCATTGCCTACACGGCCGGGCCGGGTCTAATGGGTGCGCTGTTGGTTGGTGCGTCTTTTGCCAAAAGCCTTGCTTGGTCGCTGGGCGTTCCGGCATTGGGCGTCCATCACATGGAGGCACATTTACTAGCGCCATTAATCAACCGGGATTCTGGGGCATTAGACCTACCCTTCGTTGCGCTATTGGTCTCAGGCGGGCATACCCAGTTAGTCCACGTAAGAGACCTAGGCGACTACGATATTTTGGGCGAATCAGTCGACGACGCCGCCGGGGAGGCGTTTGATAAAACCGCCAAGATATTGGGCCTTGGGTACCCGGGTGGACCCAAAATTGCTGCCCGCGCTGAGGCTGGAGACCCGAGTCGCTTCCGCTTTCCTCGACCGATGACGGATCGTCCCGGGCTCGACTTTAGTTTCAGCGGACTAAAAACTTATGCGCTGAACACGGTACAAAGGCTAGCCCCCCTTTCACCGCAGGACATTGCCGATGTATCCGCCGCTTTTGAAATTGCTGCTGTCGATACTCTAGTCATCAAATGCAAGCGAGCAATGGAGCAGACCGGTGCGACCCAGTTGGTCATTGCAGGCGGAGTCAGCGCAAACAAGCGTTTACGCGCCGAGCTTGAGGAGCGCTTAGCGGCAGAGATCGTCTATGCTCCCCTGGATTTGTGCACTGACAACGGCGCAATGATTGCCTACGCGGGCGCACTCCGCATGCTTGGGGGTGCGACGGAAAATCTTAGCATCGATACGCGCCCCCGCTGGCCTATGACGGAGTTGGTTGCCATATGACTGCCTCGCAAAGACCAGCGATCGGTCAAGACACGGTGTTTGTCCGCGATCTAAGAGTTAACGCGATTTTGGGCATTTTGCCTGCAGAACGAACCACCCCTCAGCCTGTGATCATCAATCTGACACTTGTGACAGATACCCGTGCTGCCGCGAAAAGTAAGGACATTGCCGATGCGCTCAACTATGCCGAACTCGCCGCGCAGGCCATCCAGTTAACCCTCGACGGGGAGTATTTGCTGATAGAAAGCCTGGTAGAGGATTTAGCGACACTGTGTCTCTCGCTGGATGGGGCTCAAGCGGTAACCGTAAAGGCCGAAAAACCGCGGGCTGTTGCCGATGCGAAATCTGTCGGGGTGGAGATTTACCGCGCCAACTAGTGTCTACGGTTACAAGGGTTAAGTTGTCGGCCGGTTCTTAGGACTGGGGCGGAAGGTCACTTAGGAACTCTGCGATATACACGCAACGCTCTTCATCTAGCGCCTCGCCGATTGCCGAACCGCTCAATTTTGACCGTCGTTCTTCGGGCAATACTACTGACTTAAGCTGCTGCACCAAGGGGATCAACTGGTTAGCCAGCTTCACGCGTACAGCGCGTGATTCCACCAAGCCAATAAGCGACTGCAATCGCCCAGTCTCATGCGTTGCCCGCAGTTGACCCAACAGGTCCAGCAAAACGGTTGCTTCAACCCTTGGCCAAGACGACAACGATGTCAGGTGATTTTCTTGGTCTAATGCTAACTGCAAAAATTTTTTCGGCGCGCGTAATCGATCAGCCAAAGCCCGATGCTGGCCAGCCGCTAGCGGCAACAGTGCGAATCGCGCCTGGGGATCTGGATTGAACGTTGCAACAGCCGAACCCGAGATGGCTTGGCATTCACTCATCCAATCCACGAGGCCACTACAAGCAGCTAGCACCTCAAAGAATCTCGCAGGTTCTGGCGCTGCTAACGCCTTCACAAATTCTTGCCAGACGCGTTCCGCGGACAGCGAGCGCAGATCCCCGCGAGCAGACATGGTGGACATCAGCGCGTGAGTTTCAGCAGCAACCGAAAAACCGGGCAATTGGGCGGCCAATCGTGCCACGCGAAACACGCGTAGGGGATCTTCTTCAAATGCGGGCGAAACATGACGCAGCCTCTTCATTTGAATATCTGTTAACCCGTCGAAGGGGTCGATTAGATTACCTGAGTCATCCTGGGCAATTGCATTGATCGTTAAGTCACGACGGCTTAGATCTTCATCCAAGGTTACCAAGGGGTTCGCATCGACACTGAAGCCAGTATGTCCCTGCCCGCGCTTCCGCTCAGTCCTGGCAAGGGCGTACTCCTCCTTAGTCTCAGGATGCAAAAAAACGGGAAAGTCTTTGCCCACCGGCTTAAATCCAAGCTGCAAAAGCTGCTCCGATGTCGATCCAACAACCACCCAGTCACGATCACCCGCCCCTTGCTCAAAAGCTACTGAGTCATCCAGGTTGCCCCTGTTTTCGGCAATCAACCCATCGCGTACGGCACCGCCGACCAAATAGATTTCCAGCTGTCCGGTTAACATCTCAATGTCTGGCTAGGGCCGGCTGTGAAACGAGGGTTCGCGTTTCCAGATTGTAGGCAGTGAGCGTGCGCCCCCAAACGCAGCCGGTATCCAAAGCAATGCAATTCGCCTGCTTCGTTTCACCGTTAATCGAGGCCCAATGACCAAACAAAATCGTTTCCTCAACTTGCGAGACCCGCGAGTCAACAAACCAAGGCGTGAGCCCAGACGGCGCGTCTTGCGAACTGCCCTTGTTGGCAAAGTCCATTGCACCCGAACTATCGAGCAACCGCATGCGGGTGAGGAAATTTACGATGCATCGCAGTCGATCCAAACCCTGCAAAGTCTCATCCCACTGAGCAGGATGGTTGCCATACATTTTTGCGAAAAATTCCCGGTAGCTAATCTGCGCAATCTCGGCCTGTGATTCAGTTTGCGAAATTACCGCCTCAACCTCCAGAGCATAGTCTTGAGTTTGTTTGACACTCCACTGAGGCGGAAGCCCGGCATGAGTCATGACATGACCGTGCCCGATATGGACTAGCTTTTGCTGCCTTAACCAATGCGCCAGATCCTCTACATCATCTGCCCTGAGCAGTTCACTGAATGTGTCCTTGGATCCAGGTTTGTGACCGCCGAAGACAATCGCTAATAAGTGTAAATCATGATTACCCAGTACGATTTTAACTTGCGCGCCCATGCCACGCAGTTTCCGCAGAACTTTCAACGAGTCAGGGCCGCGGTTGATGAGATCTCCTGCTAGCCAGAGTTGGTCATTGTCTCTTAGGTTAATTTTTTTTAGCAGTGCCTCAAGTTCTTGCGAACAGCCCTGAACATCTCCAACCGCATAAACTGCCATTTGCGCTAGTGCACCATGCCCGCGACACGCAACGAAAAAACGCCTATGGGCGCATCGAACAACTCGCCTGCATCGTTGCGAAACTGATAACTACCTTGCATCGTGCCTACCGGCGTTTTTAACACCGCACCGCTGGTATAGGTAAACTGCTCGCCTTCACCTAGCCAAGGCTGCTGCCCAACCACTCCGGGCCCCTGTACTTCCTGAACATCACCTCTGCCATCAGTGATAATCCAATGTCGGTTCAATAACTGACTGGGCACCGAGCTATGGTTAGTAATTGTGATCGTGTACACGAAGGCATACTGCTCCTCCTCGGGAGACGACTGTTCTGCCACATAATGGGTCTGAACCGCGACCTCGATGGATTGCTCTAAACTTTCGTCGGCCAAGAGAAGCTCCCGCTATGATTCTATTTTTTTTCGGCGTCCTGCATCGACTCAACTAGTGCGGCAATCGCTAGAAAGTCTTCAGTGGTAACGTCGTCCGCTCGTAGACCAGAGTCTACTGAGAGCGCTTGCCAATCTAGTTTTAAAGTCTTAAGCGCATTAGACATGCGTTTACGACGCCCAGCAAAGGCTAAACGCAGTACTAAATCGAGGCTTTTTCGGGCCACAGGCAAAGCTAAATCTCTTTTAGGGATCAGTCGAATAACGGACGAATCCACCTTAGGTGGCGGCCAAAAACTCTCAGGAGGCACGTCGAAAAGATACTGCGCGTTCACCGTTACCTGAGTCATCACACTCAAACGACCCCATGCCTTGCTCCCAGGCACTGCACTAAGGCGCTCAGCCATCTCCTTTTGCAGCATAAAGTGCATATCTTTAACCGCCTCAGGGGCGCGCAAAATAAATTCAAGCATTTGCACAATTAATGGCGACGAAATGTTGTAAGGCAGATTACCCACCACGCGCCAGCGCACGGGTTCATTTCTTGCGGCATTCAATACCGATAACAAATCTACTTTCAAGATATCTTGTTGCAGCACCTCAATTCCGGGAAATCTATTCGCCAACAATGGCGCCAAATCCCTATCAATCTCTACGGCCAGATAGCGGCTCAAGTCTGTTCGGTGTAAGTAATCGGTTAGCGCGCCTTGGCCCGGACCGATCTCAAACACCGATTGCCCGGGAGCCAGTGCAACAGCGTCACCGATTCGCTGCAGAATCGACACATCATGCAGAAAATGCTGACCAAAACGCTTACGAGGGCGCATTGTTTGGACTGGACAATTCAACAGCGGCAGCCACCGCTGCCAGAAAAGAACCTAAATCAGCTTTGCCAGTGCCGGCCAAATCCAGCGCGGTACCGTGATCTACCGATGTTCTGACGAAAGGCAAGCCGAGAGTGATATTGACCGCATTGCCAAATCCTGAGTACTTCAGTACCGGCAGCCCTTGATCGTGAAACATCGCCATCACTGCGTCAGCGGCATTCAGGTATTTGGAGGTGAATACTGTGTCTGCAGGCAGGGGTCCATTCAGTGACCAGCCTTCGCGTTGCAATCGCTGGCAGACGGGTTCGATAACGTCAATCTCTTCCCGACCTAAATGGCCGGCCTCGCCGGCATGTGGGTTGAGTCCACACACCACTATTCTAGGATTGCTCAGACCAAACTGCGTTTGCATCGCCAAACGCAGAATACGTAAACGCTGCTCGAGGATGCTTTGGGTAAGCTGTTCAGATACAGACGTCAGCGGGATGTGGGTTGTAGCCAAGGCTACCCGCATTGCGTCGCTCGCCAACATCATTACTACATCGTCGACGCTACTGCGTTTTGCCAAGTACTCGGTATGGCCAGAGAAATCAAAACCGGCATCCATCATGACAGACTTTTGCATTGGTCCGGTCACCAACGCTGAAAACTGGCCACCAACGCAGCCATCTATGGCGCGATCGAGCGCCGCCAACGCCCCACCAGCGTTAGCTAGATTCAGTTCACCCGCCACCACCGGTTGAGAGAGGGGGGTATGCAGCATTGTGAGATGGCATGCCTTTGTGCTGGGTGAATCTAAATTCTCGTCGAGAGTCAGAGTGAGGCCGAGGTCATCAGCTCGTTGCTGCAGCATCTCACTGTCCGCTAAGACGACCCAAGGTGTCTGCCTATCCAACTGGGCTGCCTGAATCACTAGGTCGGGGCCAATCCCAGCAGGCTCACCCGGCGTTACGGCAATCATGATTAACTCTCGTTAAGGCGCAGTTCTACGAAGGCTTCGTCACGAATTTCTTTCAACCACTCCTGCCGTTCTTCTTCAAACCGACGGCGAAACAACAAATCCATGGCCATATTGCGTCGAGCCTCATCACTCATGTCTTGTTCTCGACGATCCTCTACCAAAAGAATATGCCAGCCGAACTGGCTTTCGAATGGCGCGCTCATCTCGCCTATCTCGGTTTGCGTCATGGCCTCTGTAAACTCGGGAACAAATTGATCTGGCGTCGACCAGCCAAGGGCTCCACCATTTCGCGCACTGGCAGGATCTTCAGAAAATTCCTTCGCAAGCTCGGCAAAATCTTCCCCGGCCTGTATGCGCTCGTGCAGAGCACTGATTTGTTCTTCAGCCTGCGCTGAGCTAAGGATTTCCGATGGACGTACGAGAATGTGGCTAACGTTCGTTTGCGCCAGCCTTTCGGTTCCTGCCCCGCGCTGATCGAGCAATTTAATGATGTGGATGTTGGATCCCGTCACAATAGGGCCAACGACCTCGTCGACCTCCATATCAAGAACCGCATCGGCGAACAGGGTTGGCAATGCACCAGCGCGTCGCCAGCCCAAATCTCCACCCTCTAGCGCAGTACTAGCGGACGAGTTCGCAATGGCAGTTTGCGCAAAATCAGCGCCGTCCCGAAGCTGCTCAACAAAACCCTGCGCCTCGGCTACAGCCGCTTGCATATCGTCATCGCTCGCGTCTTCTTGCATAGTCCGCATGATATGTCCCAGCCGGTATTCGTCTGAGAACATTTGCTGATAGAAAGGCGAATTCAGCAATGCTTGTATATCTTGCTCGCTTATCGCGATACGACGATTAATCATCGCCCGCTGCAGCCTCGTAATAATAAGTTCTGAGCGGATCTCTTCGCGGAACTGACGATAGTTCGTGCCATCGGCCACTAAAGTTTGTTGGAATTCCTCCATGGTTAGGTTGTTGTTGCTGGCAAAACTAGCGACCGCGCGGGCCAAGGTTTCATCGTCTACCGTGACGCCTCGCTTTTCAGCTTCCTGCAGCTGAATATTTTCTATGATCAATCTCTCCATGATTTGATTAATCAATACGTCACTCGGTGGCATTTGAATATCGTTGTCACGCATAGAGCGGCGCACCGTATCAAGGCGCGCAAGCAGCTCGCTGGCCAAAACTACGTCTTCGTCTACTACTGCAACTATCGCCTCTAGACGCTGATACTCAGCAGCGCTTTGCAGCGGCACCAACATCATTGATGCGACAACTACCCAGTGACGGGGTAGCGCCCAGTTGCCTATTACTCTTTTCATGTGTAAACCCAACTTATGAATAACCTTACTTTTTTGATCTCTAACGAGCCGTAATTTCAATGAATCGTTGCATCAATAACCAGCCGATTCGTAACCGTACACGCTGCGGCGCAACAACGCGTCTACTTTACTACCAATTCCAGCTAATCCCTTTAACTGGATCTCAATTAAAACACCACGATCGGTGCGCAACTCATCCGGCGGAAACGAGGCGATCGGTAACCCAAGATTTTGGAAGCCCGGATTTTCTAGATACTGATGTGCTACCAACCGCACTTTCATGCAGCAATCGTCGTACTCCACCCCAAAAAATGCTTCCAAGGTTCTATGGCTTTCAAGGTCGTAGTGCCAGCGCATATTGAACGCAATATTTTGACTTACCGGCGCATACGCGGAGAACTCTGTTTGTTTGATATCGTTAAACTCACGGTGGCTATACCCAAAGTTATACACACGTCGGCCGGCGCCACGCAGATGCAGTGAAGCTCGCAACTCTTCCCATAAACTTCGATCTTTATTCCATAACTGCCAAGCACTAAGTTCCCACCGATCCGAAAGATTGACGCGCTGCTCGCCAGCCAATAGATCATTCGCAGCTATGTCTTGGAAAGACGGCCAGCTCATGCGCGGTACAGACAAATGATCCATATACGCGAAACTTAGCTTTGCTTTTTCCCGTCCGCGAGAGGTCAATAATCGACTTGTCGCCGCTAGCGTCAAACGGTTAGCGTCACTCACACGGTCGGGGCCAGTAAAGCGCGTATCCGAAAAGAGCTGATCGAAAGTGACGCTTGCTGGAATGCTGTCAAACACGGGCACGTCATCTTGCGCCTCAAATCCCTGACGCAAATAAAAGATTCGCGGCTCAAGAGTCTGTATCCATCCTCGCGCCGAGCCGATTTCCCGCTCAAGAAACCAACCAACATCTGCGGTGACAAATCCAACACTGCGATGGGAGTCTGAATAATAGACTCCGGTTGAGTATTGCGCGGTGCGGTCCAGCTCATAACTTGTTGCTTTCAAGCCTCCGCGAAAAGCCCAGAACCCGCCGAGACCATCCTGTCGGTAACTCACCGATGGCTGCAGATGAGATCGACGCCCCTGGGCGCCAGAAATAGCGGGCTCCGCAAGCTGTCGCCGGGCCTGGCGCCGCGCAAATTCGGCTACCTGAGCACTGACCGACCAGCCGAACCCTTGCCCAGCAAGATTGGACTGATAATCGAGCGCCAAAGCCGGTTTCACTTCATAGTCTGGCAGGTACAACTCATCAAGGCGCTGAAACGCCAGCGTTCTGAGGCGTAAGTCTAATTTTCGCGTTGTGTAAGCTAGCTCCGCGAACTGATTCAGCGCCGTCGGATTGGCAAGCCCGATATACGTGTCGAGGTCGCGGAAAAAATCCCTATCGCTGCTGCGGGAAAAATCGACCTTTGCGCTGACAGGTCCCCAGACCCCAGCCTGATCAATAGCAACCAACCAACGGTCTGCGGGTTCAAAGCTCGGCAATATGCTCTCACCACCGAAGTCTTTGAACGTTTCGCGGTCAAAGTACCCGTTATACAAATCATCAGAAGACAGATAAGACAGGTTCAGCTCGCCAAGCTGATCTGCACTGTCGTACTGGAGTTGGCCATCAACACCAACACCGCGACGACTGATCCAACGAGGAACGATCGTCGCATCAATCTCAGGGTTGACTCGCCAATGATATGGCAGCTGCAGCTCTAACCCGTCGCGACTGCTGATACCACCACTTGGCATTTGCCAACCGCTAACTTGGTCACCACCAAGTGATACGCGCATCTTTGGTAAGTACGCGACAGGAATGGACTTAATCCTCAGCACCGCGCCTTCGGCTTGGGCATACTCCGCGCCTTCACTAATCTCTAGTCGTTTGGCTCCGAGAGACCAACTGTCGTTACCCGGCGCGCAACGAGTCAGCTCGGCTTCCTGAAGCACCACCTGACCAACACCGGTCTGCTCAAGGCGAGCCGCTGTTCCACGAAGATTTTGCGCGCTAAGCAACCACTGAACAGAACCTAGCTCTAGCGTTTGCGCTTCTAATCCGATGCTCGCTTGATCTCCCTGCAGCACCATTTCGTTTTCCAGCACCACCAACCCCTGGGGAAAACGCAGCAATTGTTTCTCTTGGTCCAAAACCGCAAGCTCAGACAACAGCTGGCGCCGACCGTCTTCGATCACCACATTGCCTTGCAACTCAAAAACACCCTCGCGCTCACCGATCAGGCGATCAAGTTCTGCGGTGATTTGCCTTGGTCCGGATTCACTGACGCGAGCAGACTGCGCAACGCTCGGCAACGCGTAACTACCCAGACATTGCCCAAACGTCGCCGCACTGGGCTCCATGTTTTGCTGATACATCCTGACAAAAAGAGAAGGCGTCGCCTTTAAGTTGGCTCTATCCAGCACCAACCCTTCGGATGCAGCAGTTCCGGTCACCAAGGATAAAGCAAGGCAGCCAATCAGCTTGAAACGCGAAGGGGAGTTTTTCATCGCCGCATGATAAAAGAATTGGCTTCAAGGATATAATCAAATCGTGTCTACCCAAAAAATGACAACAGAACCCATTCGCCACTGGTGCGCTGACCAAATCCAGGTCTTGCGCTCGCGCACAGGTGATATCGCTCTCGATCCGCTGCGCGTCGAAGCGAGCCATCGCGCGTTTTACCGCGCCGTGGATAACCATTCCAGCGAATCGTGGGTGGTGATGTTTAGCCCCCCGAGCCTTGAGAACAACCAACAATTTGAAGCCTTGGCGCATGTTTTCAGTGGGCTTGGTACTCCAGAGCTTTTTGCTGTAGATCACGCTCGCGGCTACTTTTTAATGGAAGATTTCGGCACAGAACACTTAGTCGATGCCTATGATCTAGCGGGTAATAATGCAGAGCGCCGAGGCGATATATTGAACTTCGCTCTAGACAGCTTGTTGCCATTGCAGCGCATTCAGGACCCGGCAGTTCCCGTATACGACGAAGACCGGCTGATCATGGAATTTGACCTGTGTTCTGAATGGTTTGCGACACAGTTAATGGATCAACCATTAACGACTCAGGATTCAGCAGTGTTGTCCCAAGCCCGTTCGCAGCTTACTCGCGCTATGCTTGAGCAACCGCAGGTTTGTGTGCATCGCGATTTTCACTGCCGGAATTTGCTGCTGCATAGCCACAATGGAAGTCAACGACTTGGAATTGTGGACTTCCAAGATGCCTTGGTCGGTCCAATACTCTATGACCCTGCTTCGTTACTTCAGGATTGTTACGTAGTGCACGACGAATCCTTGATAAGGAAGTGCCTTGCAAGGTTCGCTACTAACACCCCCGCCCTAGCGTCTATCGAGCAAGGACAACTGCATTGGTGGCACGACGCTTGTGCTATGCAGCGCCAAATCAAAGCCGTCGGTATATTTGCTCGCCTACATCTGCGCGACGCGAAGTCAAGCCACCTGAATTATATTCCAACAGTATTGGGGAGAGTCGCCACTCTTGCCTCGACGTATCAAGAGACTAGGGATCTCGCGCAGCTGTTGAGGCATTGGGCAGACGAGGCTTCCACTAAAACTCTGTTAACGGCAGTTCCTAAGTCGAACAAGGCGCACAAAACGTGAGGGCTATGATCTTGGCCGCGGGCAAAGGATCGCGTCTGGCACCGCTTACGGACAGCACACCCAAACCTTTGCTACCAGTGCTCGACGAGCCGCTGATTTTCACCATCTTGAATCAGCTGAAGCTGGCGGGCGTCCGCGACATGGTGATCAATACTCATCATCTAGCAGAGCAAATCGAGAGCGCGTTAGGCGATGGAGAGTCAGTGGGCATGCGCATTCGATACAGCCGGGAAACCGACCTGCTAGAGACGGGTGGCGGCATCAAAAAAGCATTACCGCTATTGCGAGACCCGATATTTTGGCTGTGCAATGGCGACATATACTGCGACTTCGATTTCACAAAGTTACCTCTTCATCTCGGCGGAAGTGACCTTGCTCACCTAGTTTTGGTGCCAAAACCGTCAAGACGAGAAACTGGGGACTTCAGCTTTAGCAACGGCCGGATCACTGCGCGGGGAGGCGACTACGTCTACGGCGGCATCGCGACGTTGCATCGCGACTTGTTTGCGCCATCGCCAGATGGTGCCTTCTCACTACGAGACCTGCTTTTTCAGGCGGTAGCTCAAGGTAAAGTTGCAGCTCAAGTGCATACGGGTGATTGGACCGACATCGGCACGCTCGCTGATTATCACCGTATCAGTGGGTCAGCAAACGCACCTTGAGGTCATGTGGCGGCAGAAAAAACATGCATCTACAAACAGCTCAGTTAACATGCCGTTTTTAGATTCGAGAGCTGCCATGACGCTTCCCACACCGCCCTGGATATGTCCCTCTATCTTGGCCGCAGACTTCGCTCGTTTAGGCGAGGAGGTTTCTAATGTTTTAGCGGCAGGAGCTGACACCATCCACTTCGATGTGATGGATAACCACTATGTGCCCAATTTATCAATAGGGCCATTGGTGCTCAGCGCGCTGCGAAAATCTGGCATCGACGCCTGTATCGATGTGCACTTGATGGTGAAGCCTGTCGACCGGCTGGTTGAAGACTTTTTAGCAGCCGGCGCTGATTTCATTACCATCCATCCAGAATCTACAGAACACTTGCACCGTACCCTTTCAATGATCCGCGAAGGCGGCGCCAAAGCTGGGTTGGTCTTTAATCCTGCTACTGCGCTAACAGCGCTGGAACCTGTTATCGACTTAGTCGATTTGGTACTGATTATGTCGGTGAACCCAGGGTTTGGTGGACAGGCCTTTATTCCATCAAGCCTTGAGAAGCTTCGCCAAACGCGCGGCATCATTGATGCCAGCGGTCGCGACATTCGCCTACAAATCGATGGCGGTATCAAAATCGACAATATCGGGGCGGCGGCAGAAGCAGGCGCAGATGCCTTCGTAGCGGGAACTGCAATTTTTGGCGCTGACAGTTACGCCGCCACAATCAGCGCGATGCGAGACGAAATCGCCAGCGCCTGAAGAGGATGAAAACGCACTACCAAGCTTACTTGTTCGATTTAGACGGCACTCTCGTCGATACCGCCCCAGACCTCGGCGAGGCCCTAAACGTCAGTCTTCGTGAAACTGGCGTCCCTGGCGTCACCGCGGACCAGGCGAGACAGTGGATTGGTCGCGGCGCCAGATATTCTCTGATTCAGGCTCTCGAGTATTTTGAGCTAGTACTTGAGCAGACAGCGGTAGATGCGCTGTTAGAAAAGTTCCTTAACTATTACGCAGAGCATATTGCTGACTTAAGCACACCCTATGACGGCGTGGTCTATACTCTCGGCGCCTTGCACGATGCTGGCACCAAACTAGCCGTCGTTACCAATAAACCCACCCGATTTACTATGCCTTTACTTTCCGCTCTGGCGTTGGACGCTTATTTTAGCAGCGTCGTTTGCGGTGATACTGCAGCTCAGCCCAAACCGGCAGCAGACCCCATACTGCTGTGCCTGAGTGAACTGACAGTACCGGCTGATCAAGCGCTTATGGTGGGGGATTCCAGCGTCGATGTTGAAGCAGCGAAAGCGGCAGGGGTTGATGTGGCGTGTTTTAGTGGCGGCTACAACCATGGGATAGACGTTTATTCTCTCAAGCCCAATCTAGTGTTCGATGATATGCGAGAAATACTCTCCGCCAGCCCTGTGTGAACGCTTGCAAAACCCTTTCACAACCCTGTCAAAGCGCTTTCCCACGGCTCCACATCGACGATATCTCGTGGTAGCCTGCGCGCTCATCTGAAAGCAGACAATTCCTATGTCGTGTGTGGCATCAAACAGTAATAGAAAATATTGGCGAGGCTGCTGGCGACCCTAATAGCGTTCGAGGCACACGGCCCGCAGGTCTCTACTGTAGGCCTGGGAGATGCCTCCGGTCACTCTCTCTATTTTTTCTGCGGAACGGCACATGACACACTCACATCCCATCTATCGACGCATCCCTGTCGTGCATCAGGCGCTAGCCGACTTAGATACACCACTATCGGTGTATCTAAAACTCGCGAAAGGCCCTTACAGCTATCTATTGGAATCTGCCCAAGGCGGCGAAAAGTGGGGCCGCTACTCAATCATTGGGTTGCCTGCCCGAACCATTCTCAAAGTCAACGCACACCTAGTTCAAGTCATCACCGACAATGAAGTTGTTGAGCAAGTAGAAACGGAAGACCCGTTGTCCTTCGTCGAGTCATTCCAAAATCGCTTTGAGGTGGCCAACGTCGAGCACTTACCGCGCTTTTTTGGTGGCTTAGTCGGTTATTTCGGCTATGACACTGTGCGGTATGTAGAAAAGCGCCTGCGGCCCGCCATCGCCAACGACCGCTTGAACACCCCGGACATTGTTCTCATGGTGAGCGAGGAAGTGGTGGTAGTCGATAACCTTGAAGGTCGGATGACGATGATCAGTCTGGTCGACGCCGACGAACCAACAGCAGAAGAAAAAATGCGTCAGAGTTTGCAAGAGCGCGAGGCAGACTTGGCGATGCCTGTTCAGGGGTTGGAGCATGGCAGCGCGAATCAAACATTGAGGGAAAGCGATTTTATCTCTGAGTTTGGTGAGGAGGAGTTTAAGGAAGCGGTCGAAACAATCCGTGAATACACCCGCGCTGGCGATGTCATGCAGGTCGTGCTGGCTCAACGTATGCATATTCCGTTTCGAGCACCTTCCATCAATATGTACCGCGCCTTACGCAGCCTAAATCCTTCGCCCTACATGTATTTTATGGATCTTGGCGATTTTCAGATAGTCAGTTCATCACCGGAAATTCTCGCTCGCGTGGAAGATGGCGTAATCACTAATCGCCCGCTGGCAGGCACTCGGCGAAGGGGTCACACGGAAGAAGAGGATCAGGCTCTGGAGGAAGAGCTCAAAGCTGACCCGAAAGAAATCGCCGAACACTTAATGCTCATCGATCTCGGTCGTAATGATGTTGGCCGAGTGTCGCAAGCAGGGTCCGTCGATGTGGTGGAGCGTTTCGCCATTGAGCGGTATTCCCACGTCATGCACTTATCCTCGACGGTGGAAGGCAAACTACAGGCAGGCAAATCGGCCATGGATGTTCTGCGCGCAACGCTACCGGTTGGCACGTTGTCTGGCGCTCCTAAGGTCCGAGCGATGGAGATCATAGATGAGTTGGAGCCAGTCAAACGCGGTATCTACGGCGGAGCAGTGGGTTATTTAGCCTGGAACGGCAACATGGATACGGCCATCGCGATTCGCACAGCCGTGATAAAAGATGGTTATCTCTATATTCAGGCCGGCGGTGGCATCGTTCATGATTCGGTTCCAAGACTGGAATGGAAGGAAAGCCTCAATAAAGGCAGAGCGATTTTCCGTGCCGCAGCCATGGCCGAAAATCGACTGGTCAATCCAGAGCTTAAGAAACTCGGAGATCGAAAATGATCTTGATGATTGACAACTACGACTCATTTACCTTCAACGTTGTACAGTACCTTTTGGAGCTCGGTGCCGATGTAACCGTTCGTCGTAATGACGAGATCAGCATCGCCGATATTCAGACAATGAACCCCGAAAAGATCGTCATCTCGCCGGGACCATGCACTCCGAACGAAGCGGGCATCTCTCTCGAAACGGTCGCAAGCTTTGCCGGCAAAATTCCGCTGCTGGGCATTTGCTTGGGCCATCAGAGCATAGGCCAATGCTTCGGCGGTGAGGTCGTTCGAGCTAGGGAAGTGATGCACGGTAAAACCTCGATGATTCACCATCATGGCAACGGTGTTTTTGCAGGTTTAGCAATGCCCTTTGAAGCCACCCGATATCATTCGCTGGTGGTAGATCCCCTGAGCCTGCCTGCTTGCTTAGAGGTCACAGCTTGGACGGAGAACAATGGTGAAATAGACGCCATAATGGGATTACGCCACCGGGAGCTAGATGTGGAAGGTGTGCAGTTCCATCCGGAGTCGATACTCACCCAACACGGTCACGCGTTGCTCAATAATTTTTTGCAGCGCTAGGGAGAAGGCTTGAACATACCTGACGCACTTGTCCAAATTGTTGCCGGCAAAAATTTGAGTCAACAGCAGGCAGCAGACGTCTTCCAACAAATCATGTCCGGTGGCGCAACGCCGGGGCAAATCGGTGCCCTGCTTGCTGCTTTGCGGGTCAAGGGAGAAACGCCTGAAGAAATTGCTGGCGCTGCTTTAACGATGCGCGCCCTGTCAACCAAAGTGCCAGCCACAAGCCAGACACTCGTCGACACCTGCGGAACCGGAGGCAGTGGCAGTAAGCTGTTTAATATTTCTACCGCAGCGGCATTTGTCGCGGCAAGTGCGGGTGCCAAGGTTGCCAAGCACGGCAATCGAAAGATGACGAGCTTTAGCGGCAGCGCTGATGTTCTGGAAGCCGCGGGGGTTTCGTTAGGTTTGACGCCAGGGCAAATTGCCACCTGTATCGATGAAATCGGCGTGGGCTTCATGTTCGCTCAGGCTCATCACTCAGCCATGCGTTTTGCAGGCCCCATCCGTCAAGAAATCGGTATCCGCACGGTAATGAACGTACTGGGGCCCATGACCAATCCAGCAGGCGCGAAACGCCAGGTGATTGGCGTTTTTTCTCGGGATTGGCAGAGCAAGATCGCCCACGTCCTGAAATTATTGGGCTCGGAACATGCCTTGGTCGTGCACAGCAATGGCTTGGATGAAATTCGCCTTGATGCATCAACCCACGTCGTGGAACTGCAACATGGACAGATCACCGAATACGATATTTCGCCCACAGATTTTGATCTGGCGCCTAGGACTCCGGAGGAAAACGCCAGCATTATTGCGGATTCGGCGGACTCGAGCCTCCGCTTGGTTAGGCAGTCGTTATCCGACGATACCAGTGCCGCTGCAGATGTCGTCGCACTGAATGCCGGCGCCGCAATCTATGTGAGCGGCATAGCCACATCCCTAAGAAACGGGGTGGTCATGGCCCAAGACGCAATTTCTAGCGGGATGGCCAAGGAGCGATTAGCAGAGCTTGTACGTATTTCCTCTTTGATGGCTGACTCATCATGACGACGATTCTCGATCGTATAATCGCAACCAAAGAAACAGAACTAATGCAGCGCAAAGCATTGCTAAGCCAAACAGAGTTAGAAGCTGCTGTTGCCACAACATCGCTTGCCAAGCCTCGAGGATTTATCGAGAGCTTGCGCAACAAAGCCGAGTTAAAGCAGCCCGCCGTGATCGCAGAGATAAAAAAAGCATCGCCAAGCAAAGGGGTGATGCGCGAAAATTTTGACCCTGTTTCCATCGCGAGAGATTATGCTCAGCATGGGGCCACCTGCCTGTCCGTTTTGACCGACGAGAAGTACTTTCAGGGCAGTGACGCCTACCTACGAAGCGTGCGCGCGGCCGTAGACCTACCGATAATCCGCAAAGACTTCACCATAGATGTTTACCAGATCCTCGAAGCTCGCCTTATGGAGGCCGATTGCGTATTGCTAATTGCTAGCGCTTTGTCGGTTGCTAAATTATCTGAGTTATATCGAAGCGCGAAGGAACTCGGTTTAGATGCGCTTATTGAAGTTCACGATAAACAGGAACTGGAGACAGCCCTACAACTCGATGCAAATCTGATTGGCATCAACAATAGAAACCTCAAAACCTTCGAAACATCATTGAGCACGACTATAGACCTGCTGCCTGAAATACCCGCTCAGACAGTGGTTGTCACAGAAAGCGGTATCAGCAGCCCCAGGGACGTAGCGACTATGATTTCGAACGACATTTATTGCTTCTTGGTTGGAGAAGCTTTTATGCGGCAACCCAGTCCGGGTGCCGCACTGTCGGCGTTGTTTGACGGATAGCGGAATCGATCGAAGCGGGTTGTCGCGTTCCTCGGACCACGATATTTTTACCGTTCACCTCCACTAATCCGTCATCAGTCAACAACTTGATGGCACGGCCTACCATTTGGATGGACCTCCAGGGAGTGGTGATCAAGATAGGGCCAGTCGTCCGCTCGAGCTTGTGTTGAGGGGCTTGGCGGCTGTACGGCCTTCGACGTCGTCGATATTCTGCGCAAAGGCCGTAGGTCGATCGACGGTGTAGACGTCTCTATCAATGCGCGGCGCGCAGGATCAATACCGGCAGTGTCTGAGGAAGTCGATGTTCACTTCGTAGTGGTTGGTACCGCTGTAGAGCCTGCCAAGGTAGAGCGGGCGATCGCCTTGACTGCCGAGAAGTACTGCTCCGCATCAATCATGCTCGAACAAGCCGGAGTGGTAATCCGCCATACGTTTGAGATTGTTCAGAGCAACAAAGACGCATAATCCTTGTTGCACGGTGGGCGCGTTGGTTTTACTAAATGCGATAGGTTGTCTGCGTCATAATCTTCGCTAAGCGGCTCATCGCGCGCTTAACGCCTTTGGGAAATTCAGCGCCACCCTGTTCCAGCGCCTGCGCTCCGTGCCGACTTTCATCGGCTCGCATAGCCTGTAATACCTTACGACTTTTCTCGTCTCGTTCCGGCAGTGTTTGCAGGTGCTCATCCAAATGCTGCACGACTTGATCTTCGGTGGCTTCGACGAACCCTAAGCTGACGCGATCCCCCAATACCCCTGCCACCGCACCCATGGCGAAGGACAAGCCAAAAAAGACCGGATCTAACGAACTGGGACGCGCATCCAACTCGTCAAGCCGAGTGCGGCACCAAACTAAATGGTCTTGTTCTTCCGCAGCCGCTTTTAGCAGCGATACTCGCGCGTCGGCACTCTTTGCCGTTAAAGCTTGCCCCTCATACAACGCTTGGGCACAAATTTCGCCAGCATGGTTTACCCGCATTAAACCCGCGACATGGGAGCGCTCTGAGGCAGAGAGTGAAGCCTCCGCTATGTCAGCGCCGGGGTTGGGACGAGCCGCCTGATGCCCACCCGTCAGGGTACGCAAACCCCGATCAAACCCGGCAATTAAGTCATCCATTTGATCGCGTTGACGGTTACTGCTTGCATTCACTCTTGTCATCGTCCTATTCCACAGACCTGCCAATAGCTCGAAAGCCAATGTCTTTTCGATAGTATCGATTGCGCCAACCTATCGATTCAATTCGCTCATATGCACGAGCTTGTGCAGTTTCTACGCAATCACCAATCCCAACAACGCACAAAACTCTACCACCTGCTGTGACAACCTCTCCATCGGATAGGCGCGTTCCTGCGTGAAACACCTGAGTGTCCTCAAGATTTTTGTCCAATCCAGAAATAGGGTCACCACTGTTATACGACTCAGGATAGCCGCCGGCCGCCATGACGACACCAAGTGCAACTCTGGGGTCAAAGCTCAGCATATCCATTTCTAAACGACCGGCTGCAGCCTGTTCTAAGGCGGGTAGTAGATCGCTTTGCAAACGCATCAACACCGGCTGAGCCTCAGGGTCACCAAAACGACAGTTGAACTCTACGACCTTGATTTCACCATCCGGACTTACCATTAAGCCGGCATACAGAAAGCCTCTGTAGGGCGCACCATCTTCCGCCATGCCGGCCAGCGCGGGCAAAATCACTTCATTCATTGCCCGATCATGCACCTGTTGGGTTACCACCGGTGCCGGCGAGTAAGCTCCCATGCCGCCAGTGTTCGGCCCACGGTCTCCATCATCCCTCGCCTTGTGATCTTGCGACGAAGCAAAAGGAATCGCTTTTTTACCATCACATAGGCAAATAAAACTCGCTTCTTCACCGGGCAAGAATTCCTCGACAACGACGCGGTGGCCCGCCTCGCCAAAACTGTTGCCACTGAGCATGTCGTCAATAGCGGTCAACGCCGCCTCTTCAGACTGAGCCACTATCACACCCTTTCCGGCAGCCAATCCGTCGGCTTTAATCACGATAGGTGCACCTTGGGCGCGAACATAGGCTTTCGCTGATGCTGCGTCACTAAAGGTTTCGTGAGTCGCCGTGGGTATTCGATGGCGCTGCATAAAGGCTTTGCTAAATGCTTTTGAGCCTTCCAATTGCGCGGCCTTTGCTGTTGGGCCGAAACAGGCCATTCCCACAGCGTTAAAGGCATCGACCGCTCCAGCGACCAGAGGCGCTTCGGGGCCAACGACTGTAAATTCAACCGCCTCTCGCTGAGCCAGTTCAATCAGTGCATCTACGTCCGTGGCGGAGATGTCAACGTTGCGCACGCCGACTTCTTTGGCAGTACCTGCATTACCCGGCGCCACGAGAACCTCTTTCACTCCAGCGCTTTGCTTGAGCTTCCAAGCCAATGCGTGTTCACGTCCACCCGAGCCGATCACCAGTAATTTCATGTAGTTGGGTCCTCAGTTCGGGCGCGAAAATGTTAGTGCCTAAAGTGTCGTACGCCGGTAAACACCATGGCAAGGCCTTGTTCGTTCGCTGCATCAATCACTTCTTGATCACGCATAGACCCGCCCGGTTGAATCACTGCGGCAATACCTGCCTGAGCTGCTGCGTCGATACCATCTCGGAACGGAAAAAATGCATCCGAGGCCATAACTGCTCCGGGAACCGCCAAGCCTTCTTCCTCGGCCTTCAGGCCAGCGATTTTGGCGCTGATGACCCGGCTCATTTGACCTGCACCCACACCAATAGTTTGCAGTTCTCGCGCGTAAACGATGGCATTAGATTTCGTGAACCAGGCCACTTTCCATGCAAAAAGTAAGTCCTGCATTTGCGCTTTTGTAGGCTCTACTTGGCTCACGACCTTCAACGCCTGTTCGTCTAAACACAGCTCGTCTGAATCCTGAACCAGCAAACCGCCACCGACCCTCTTGGTCTCCAGTCCTCGAGGGGCAGCATCCAGTTCGCCGCAAATTAGCAATCGCACATTCTGTTTCTGCTTTGCAATATCTACAGCGGACTCGTCCACCGACGGCGCGATCACGACCTCTACAAACTGTTTGCGTAAAATAGTGTCCAGCAACGCGCCAGACAGGCGCCGGTTGAAAGCGATAATGCCGCCAAATGCTGAGGTTGGATCCGTCGCAAATGCTTTGGTATAAGCCTCAACGAGATCCAAACCAAGCGCAACGCCGCAGGGGTTCGCGTGTTTGACGATTACGCAGGCTGGCGCATCAAAAACCTTTACGCACTCTAGTGCAGCGTCAGTATCCGCAATGTTGTTGTAAGACAAGGCCTTGCCCTGCAGCTGTTGATAGTTGGCTATCGTACCGGGCCGAGCCTCGCCTACCTCGCGGTAAAAACCCGCTGACTGATGCGGATTTTCTCCGTAACGCAGCTCATCAATTTTATTGTAGGTCAGCGTCAATGAATCTGGCAGCGTTTCAGCGGCTCCCAAATACCTTGCAACTGTGGCGTCGTACTGAGCCGTGTGGCGAAACGCATTGACCGCGAATGCGCGTCGCATCGAATCATCGATTCTGTTCGCCTGCATGGCTTCAATAACGTCCGCGTAATCCTGCGGGTTCGTAACGGTCAATACGTCTGCGTTATTTTTGGCACCGGAGCGAACCATGGCAGGTCCGCCAATATCGATGTTTTCTATCGCCATTGCGTCTGTGCAATCGTCCCGAGCAATCGTCGCTGCAAAGGGATAAAGATTGACTACGATCAAGTCAATAGCTGCTATGCCATTGGCGCTCATGACCTCTTCGTCAGTACCTCTTCGACCGAGGATTCCACCATGAATTTTCGGGTGCAGTGTCTTTACCCGACCATCCATCATTTCCGGAAACCCAGTATGAGTCGCGACCTCTGTTACCTCTATACCGGCCTGCGAGAGAGCTCTATAAGTTCCGCCTGTCGAAAGCAGTTCAACTTGCTCGCTAACCAGCGCTTGAGCAAGCTCAACGATGCCGGTTTTGTCTGAAACGCTTAACAGCGCACGACGAATCTTCAAAAACATAGATCCTCCTGAGTCGAGGGCAAAAGCCATATAAATGCTTGCTGCATCAGGCCGCAGCCTGATTGTTGTCTGCGCCGACTGTTACGCGCCTCGTTGGATGGTTATCGAGTAACATTTCACGCCGCTCGCGCAGCCAGCGATGTTGAGAGCATCCGTCTGTCAACGCCATAAACGATGGCGCAAGTGCAGTCGCTCGCCATCTTTGCAGATAGGCTTGAATATGCTTTCGCGCAATACGCACGCCCGTTTCTTCGCCGTAAAAGTCGTACAGCAAAGTCAAATGACGTTCGATCACATTGAAACGGCCCGCGGCATCAGGCGCCCCTCGGCCCAGCAGCTCGGCGAAGATCCAAGGCTGCCCCATGGCGCCCCGCCCGATCATAACGCCATCCGCGCCGCTCGCCGCCATGGCTCGATTGGCTGAAGTGATATCGACAATGTCTCCGTTCACTAACAGCGGCACATGCAAATGCTGTTTCGCTTCAGCAAGCCGTTCAGGCTTCGCGTTACCGTTGAAACGACACGCTCGACTACGCCCGTGGATAACGACGAGTTGTGCGCCGCTGTTTTGCGCCGCGATAGCCGCGGTGACCCCAGCACTGTCTTCCAACGTCAAACCTATACGCGTTTTTATAGTCACGGGTACCTCAACAGCGCCCGCTACTGCACCAACTATCCTCTGCATTCGATCAAGATCACCCAAAAGGGCAGAACCCGCAGCTTTGCGACAGACTTTTTTTACCGGGCAGCCAAAGTTGATATCGATCAGTTCCACACCGTCGTCTACAAGTCGGCGCGCCGAATCCGCCATCACCTGGGGGTCATGGCCCGCAATCTGCACCGCTTGAGGTGATACCTCAGGAATCAAAACCCGACGGCTTCGGCTTTTGCCTGTGTCCCAAAGCTCTGGCTTCGCGGTAATCATCTCGCTGACCATATGCCCTGCGCCAAATGACCAAGCCAGCGTGCGAAATGGCACATCGGTCATTCCCGCCATAGGTGCGAGAGCGACGCCGTTGCGCAGCACAACATGGCTGTCGGGCAGCACGATTAAGCTATCTAACGGTGAGTTTCGTGACATCTTACGTAGTCTTGGGCGCCGAAAATTTTCTGCGGCACAATCATAGACCTTAGCATCGAAAATCTGTAGCAAATCCCCTTCGTTGATCCTCGAGCTTTACCTCAAGGATCTGCTTAGTCCTGGTTTTACTTCGCTATCTGCTACAGGTTCATCTCATAGAAGCAAATTTTATTGCCATCGGGATCTCTGACATAGGCTCCATAAAAAACCGGATTACGATTTCCCGGTTCGCCATCATCTGTAGCGCCAAGCTCAAGCGCTTTCGCGTAGATTCGGCCGATGTCATCTCGCTTGACCGGCAAGGCGAGCATGTTGCCATTTCCATGATGTGCCGCTTGTTGATCGTAGGGAATACAAACGGCGACCATCGGTTGATCTGGGCCTGTACCGTAAAACTTGATCCTGTCTTGCCCGAACAACTGCTTGCCGCCCAATTCGCCGAAAAGAGCGTCATAAAACGCGCACGCCTTCTGCATATCGCTAACACCGACTGTCACGTAGCCAATCATCACTCTCTCCCGTTTAACCTAATACAAGTATCCCCAATAGTTGCACAGGACAACACCCTCAAGTCGTTCACTGACGAATCATGCCAACGACCCCGTAAGACAGACCCATTCGGCTTCGACCATGGCAGGAGCAAAAGTGACCCCCGGATAAGCCCGCAGCACCTGTTCCGCCTGATGGTCCAAGATGCCGGATAACGTCAGGCTGCCTCCTACTGCGAGGCTACAGCTGAAAGTTTGCGCAAGTTCGATAATCGGCGCTGCTAGAATATTCGCAACCACAACATCAAAATATCGATCAAATTGCCGCTCACTGTTGACGCGCCCGGCTTCCCACTGATCAAGGGAGAGAGTTTGAATGCCTTCACGCACACTATTGAAAGCAGCATTTTCGTTAGTAGCCAGAAGCGCTTGATCATCATAGTCCACAGCGACCACGGTAGCCCCTAACAAGGCTGCGCCGATGGCCAAGATGCCAGAACCACAACCAAAATCCAAAACCCGCTGCCCAGGCTGAATATTCTTAGCAATCCACTCAAGACACATTCGAGTGGTTGGATGGCTACCGCTGCCAAAGGCTAGACCGGGTTCGAGGTAAAGTATCGCCGGTTCCACCGAGCCGGGCTCTTTTTGACCGGGTGTCGAAAGCTTAGGGTCTTGCTTTTCGGTTTTCGGTACCAGCCATAATCGCTCTCCGAACTGCGCCCGAATCGTATGGTTCGCTAACCGCTGTTGCCAATCTTCGTTAGCGATAAAGTCCACTTGTAAGCGCCGATGGATCTGTGGATCTAGCTCACGCAACGCTGCATTGAGCCCGATAATGGGAGTATCGGCAGAAAATAGCGCTACAAGATTAATGTGCTGCCATAGAGGGATCGCCCCAGGCTGGGGTTCTAACACCACCTCATCGGCTTGGCTTTCGAAGATGACCGCTGCTGCCCCGTTCGCCTCCATCACTGTCTCGAACTGAGCAACCTCGTTAGTATCAAGGGCAATCGTTAACTTTACCCAACTCACGAAATTGCGAACAAGGGAGAACCCGTAGAAACCGCTTCGGCGTTCTCGACAAAAACCTCCTCAACAACACCGCTTGCTGTAGCAGTGATCTCGTTCATCATTTTCATACTCTCGATAATGCACAGCACGTCGCCAGCATTCACCTGCTGCCCGATGCTGACAAAGGGCGTAGCGCCAGGTGTTGGTGCCTGATAAAAGACACCGGCCATTGGCGCTTTCATCGTGTGAGTTTGGACGGGTACCGGGCTGGTACTGCGCTGGGATGCAATATTTGGAAAAGCCATTCCTTGCTCACTCGAGACTTGGCTAGCAACGTTATTCATGGAAATTCTTATCGACTCATCTCCACTAGTGACCTCCAGTTCGGCAACCCCAGACTCTTCTACCAACTCGATCAGCTTTTTAATTTTTCGCAGGTCCATATTGCCTCCCTATCGTGCCCTATGTGGAATTCCCAACGTCTCCAGAAATATCGTCCTGATGGGCGCTAGTCGCCGATTTCGCGGAGCGCATAAGTCAATGCAAAGTCATAGCCTTTAGATCCAAAACCAGCAATCACGCCCACCGCGACGTCACTCAAATACGAATGATGGCGAAATTCCTCTCGGGCATGCACGTTAGATAAGTGCACCTCGATAAAAGGAATGGCTACGCCTAACAACGCATCGCGCAAGGCGATACTGGTGTGTGTAAAGGCTCCTGGATTGATCAAAATGAAATCGACTTCTAACAACTTGGCCTGATGCACCGAATCGACAAGCTCATGCTCTGCGTTGCTTTGCAGACAAGTAATTTGCGTAGCATTCTCATGACCCATTGCAGTCAACCGATTTTCTATCTCAGCGAGAGTTTCGTAACCGTAAACCTCTGGCTCGCGCGTACCCAGCAAATTCAGGTTGGGACCATTGAGTAAAAGTATGTGCTTCGACACGCTGCTTGTCCTTTATTAACAGAAAGCCTCTGGGGCCAGTTGGTTATCCCCCTTGAACTTGGTACTTTAACGACAAATTCGCCACCTTTTCCCATTTTTTGGCGAATTTAGCGCATTAATTCAGACTGATTCAATCAAAAGTTAGTCAAAACCTGGGCTAAATGCGTTTCTAACGCCTCCGGCCCTACTTCTCCCTGAATCCTAAATTCGCTTAACTCGGTGCCATCTTCGGCGAAAAACACCAAACTTGGTGGGCCAAACAATCCGTAGGCCTGAAGCAGTGATTTATCCTGTTCGTCATTCAGCGTGACATCTGCACGAAGCAATTTGAATTGCGATAAACGTTCGGCCACCGCTGGCTCCGGAAACACGGAGCGCTCCATTATCTTGCAGGAGATACACCAATCAGCATACAGATCTAGCAATACAGGATCAGTAGCCGTCGACAAAACTTGCTCAACGTCCGCTACTGTTTTTACTGATTCCCAACGCACCGACTCCGCTTTTGCCGAAGCTGTCCCAACGCCAATGCCGGCCAGTGGCCTGAACGGGTCAACATTGCCTGCGCTGGAGCCGAGCAAACAAGCACTGCCCCATACACCCATGACCAGCCCTGATACCTGAGCAATACGAGCGCCCGTTTGCTTTGGCAAAAATTCAAACGCACCTAGAAAAACGCCTGCGGCGATAAGCCACACTGCCCACAAGGCCAATGTGACTGAGCCCGGCAGCAAGCGCTCGACCAACCAAATAGCAACCCCAAGCAACCCAAACCCAAAAATTCCCTTTATCGTATTCATCCACGCACCGGCGCTTGGCAACCAATGGCCGCCACTGCCGCCGACAACCATCAACGGCACCCCCATGCCTAAACCTAGAGCAAAAAGAGCGGAGCCACCTAAGACTGCGTCGCCCGTATTCGACAAATAAATCAGAGCGCCTGCTAAGGGCGCAGAAATGCAGGGAGAAACCACCAGGCTAGACAACGACCCCATGACGAAAACTGACGGATGCTTGCCTCCACGTTGCTGCGCTGACCGTTCGTTGACCCACTGTTGGACTGACTGAGGAAGCGCGAGTTCGTAAAAACCGAACATAGCGCCGGATAGTCCGACAAACACCAGTGCAAAAGCAGAGAGTACTGCGGGACTTTGCAGCGTCGCCTGGAGATTAAGCTCTGCCCCAAACAATCCGACCAACAAACCTACCAGTGCGTAGGTCAAGGCCATGCCAAGAACGTAAGCCAAGGACAAACTGAAAGCTCGAGCCTTCGTTAGCTCAGAACCCTCGCCAACTATGATGCTGGACAAAATCGGCACCATTGGAAATACGCATGGCGTAAAAGCTAGCCCAATGCCCGCAAGAAAAAACAGCCCTAGGGCGACAAGAAAACTGCTGGCGGCAAGCACTTCGGCCATCGCGCGATCTTCACTGACGCTGAAAGAGCCTGCAATTGAGGTATTTTTTATTGGGTCCAGAGCCGCAGTTTGCGACGCCGCACCCGCATAACTAGCCGGCACTAAAGAACCGTCAAGCATCACAAAGTTCAACGTTTCAGGCGGATAGCAGAGACCTGCATCGGCACAACCTTGATAATCCAACGCAACAGTAGCGCCATCGGGGATAGTACCAACAACAGGCACTTGGATCGCCGCAGCGTTGTAATACACCTCTACATCGCCAAAGTACTCATCGAATTTCGCCTTACCAGCAGGAATGAGAGGCTCTCCAAGCAGCGCCCCACTTCCCAGCGCATCGAGTCGGGCAGCGAAGCGATGTCGATACAGATAATAGCCCTCGGCGATATCCCACCGCGCCGAGATAATGCGGTTTGGCTGTAAATCAACAGTGAGGACAAATGCTTCGTCTACCGGCAAGAATTGCGGCTCTTCGTCAAGCCAGCTCGATTGCTCAGTGCTGGCCGGCATTACCTCGGGCGAAAATAAGACCGCACTTTCTTGAGCAAGCCCAGGTACGGTCATCACCGAGACCCACCCAAGGCAAAAAAGCAGGAACCGAGTGCGCCAGCGTTTCAACGCTGACGTGCTCGTTATGTGCTGTTTTTTTCGCAAGGATAGCGCTCCTGTTTATGCTCCTATTTCGCTCCCACGGATTTTCAATCCGTTGCAGCGAACCTACCGATCTGCGGAACACCATTGAAGCACTAATGGTACCGATTCATCTGAAAAAATGGCAGGGCAACAAGCCGATACAGCCCTTGTAGTGCCTCGGACTGTGTCCATAATACTGCTAACCAACGCCGGTACATATCTGTTAGAGCACGCCAAAACTTGATGAAATCCGCTTGCTTTCATTTTTATCTTCATGCGCACGGCAGACTTTCCATCGCGATGTTGGCGCTGTTTTGCGCCGGATGCGCGTCGTTGAGCGACCCCTCTTTGAACTCCGTCAATCCTACGCTCAGTGTCGTTGAGCAACAGCAGCTTGAGAACCTGCTAATCCGCGCTGAAGATGCTATGGCAGACAGTGAACTAAACCCTCCAGAGCACAACAGGGTTGTCGATCTCTTTGAACAAGCGCTCAAACTCGACCCGAACAACGTCCGTGCCCGCCGAGGGCTTGAGCAAATTCTCGAACACTATGTTGAGAAGGCTCTACAGGCCGCAAATCGCGGAGATACGTCTACTGCGAGGTTGATGCTGCGAAACGGCAAACAGATCGATCCGCAACATCCGTCTATTGCACCAACGGCTCAATTTGTTCAAAACGTTGATACTTCTCATCGCGAAGCGGTTACTCTGCGTGGATTATCAAAACGAAGGTTAAGGCAAACTATTGACGGGCTGGTCTTAGGCACCAAGGGTAACTGCCGCTTTCGTATCTTTGCCGCAAGCGATGCAAGGACCAGGGCTCTTTATCAACTCTTACGAGAGAGCTTTGCTCAAAACAGAATTGAAAAACGTCCTCGAGCGGTGACAGAAATTTCCACCCCTGAACGAATGGAGCGCGTCTGCAACTATGACAACAAGTAACTCGATTTTTGGTCGACCTGCATTTCTACCCGCTGTTATTGCAGCACTGGCCGTCGCGCTACTATCCGCATGCAGCGAACCTAGCGGATCTATAGACCCCTCTGCGTCGAGCCAACCTCCGTCATCAGACGCAGTGCCGACTGACGCGGCAATGGCCTTCATGCACGTTGTGGATGCAAGAATTAACGCACCAGTGCGAGGGCAAGCGATGAGTGCAGGGTACTTTAGGTTGATGAACCACGGTTCGCAGCCAGTCACCCTTATCGGCTTCAGTTCGGACTCGATGGCGGTGCAAATGCACACGACGGAGGTCGAAAACGGCGGCACGACGATGAGGCCGCTGGCTTCCATTACTATCGCACCGGACGATCAGGTTGTTTTTAAACCGGGGGGCAATCATCTAATGATTCGCAACCTGCCTGAAGAGGGCCAGCAGCTTACCCTGCAAATGAACTTTGCCAGTGGCGCTGCCTTAAACGCTGACTTTACGCTAGTGCCAATGGAGCAATGGATGAATCATGCGGGGAATTAGGGCGGCGACTTCAACGAGAACGGGGCCACAGTTTCACCGTTCAACAGGTATTTAGCATCAGCAGATCTCTCATCATGGCCTAGCTGACAGATCGAGGCTCGCGTTTTTTAGGACTCTTGGCTCGTCAAAGGTACTGATTCAAAATGCAGCAGGGGTGATTAATGAACTGGAAATTCTGGCGACAAGCAGACGATACCATCGGCCCAGATCCGACACAGGCAGAATCCTTCGGCGGCAGATTCGGTGACTCCTCGCAGAACTCGCCCGGGCCAGCTCGATTATCTTCTTTAAAGACCTTCTTATCCGTGCTCGGCGTTTACCTGCTCGCAGCTCTTGCCGTTGGCATATGGTGGAGCCAAGAACCCGGAAACTTTGACGTTGCTGGCACTGCCAAGAAAATGGCATCGCGTGACAGCGACCCCCTAGTAGCTGGCTATGTAACAACTGCGGCGACTATTAGCGTAGCAAGCACACTCTTAGACAAACCCGGCGGTTACCTCACCAATGACCTTTTCCCTCCTGGGTTATGGCTCGATAATCTCCCAGCTTGGGAAATGGGCGCCCTTACAATGCTCCGTGATACGGCCAGAGTGTATCGGAACGACTTCTCTCGATCCCAAAGCCAGTCAGCCGAAGACCCTAATCTGGCTGAAGCAGAGGGTAAATTCTTCTTCAACAACAATTCTTGGTTCTTGCCCGATACCGAAGGCGAGTATCAAACCGGTATTGACTATCTGAAGGCCTATCTAGACCAACTCGCTGATCGCTCGGCAAACGAAGCTCAGTTCTATGCTCGTAGCGACAATCTGCAGTCCTGGCTTGGCGCCATGGAAACTCGTCTGGGGAGTTTGTCCCAACGGCTATCCGCCAGCGTCGGCAAACGCCAGCTAGATACCTCACTCGCTGGAGACAGCACTGCGTCACAGAGCACCGCAACACCATCCGATCAATTGGTGCAAACGCCTTGGCTTGAAATCGATAACGTATTTTACGAGGCGCGCGGATTTACTTGGGCGTTGCTGCATCTGCTAGAAGCGGTCGAAATCGATTTCGGCGATGTTTTAGACAAGAAAGCAGCTCGCGTTTCGCTGCGGCAAATCATTCGTGAATTGGAGCCGACTCAGGACGCGCTTTGGAGCCCAATGGTGCTTAACGGAGATGGCTTCGGCATGATGGCGAATCACTCCTTGATCATGGCTTCGCATATTTCTCGAGCCAACGCTGCCATCATCGATTTGCGAGCGCTACTCGCACAAGGCTAAGACACTAGTTTTAGCTCTATTACGGCTGGCAAGTCGATGACACATTGGTATCATACGCGCGCTCTGAGGAGTGGGGATTCACTGCTAGCAAGCTTCTAATAAGTTGCTGGCAGGCCTCGACTATTTTTTTATTTGCTGGGGATTCAAATGACTTCTACCCTAATTCCACCACTTATTGGTGCCGCTGGCCTTTTGGTCGCTGTCATCATCTACGGCGTAGTCCGTCGATACGATGCAGGCACTGCTGAGTTGGTGAAAATTGCCGACGCCATCCACGAAGGCGCAATGGTGTTCATGAAGCGTGAATACACTATGTTGGCGGCTTTCGCCTTGGTTCTGCTGGCTGGTGTTTATTTCACACCGGGGCTTGGCGAATACACGGCAGTCGCCTTCTTGGCAGGCGCAGTGTCATCCGCTTGTGCCGGCTGGTTTGGTATGTTCACAGCAACCCAAGCGAACGTAAGAACCACTACCGCTGCACACAATGAGGGTCAAGCAGCTGCCCTGTCTGTCGCCTTTTATGGCGGATCCATCATGGGTTTAGCGGTTGCCTCCATGGGCCTTATGGGCCTTGGGCTGGTCTACTATTACTTCGGTAACGATCCACAAAGCGCACACCACATCCACGGCTTTGGCATGGGCGCTTCCGTAGTCGCCTTGTTCTCTCGTGTCGGTGGTGGCATCTACACTAAGAGTGCAGACGTCGGCGCTGACCTTGTGGGTAAACTTGAACAAGGGATTCCCGAAGACGACCCTCGTAATCCCGGTGTTATTGCGGACAACGTTGGAGACAACGTTGGCGACGTTGCCGGTATGGGATCGGATATTTTTGAGTCCTACTGTGGCTCTATGATTGCTACTATCGCCATTGCTTCAACTTTGGCGCTGGCTTCTTTAAATACCCTTGTCCCCGGCGCCAGCGAAGGTGACGCCCGCGCAGCATTGATGTTCCTACCATTAGCCCTGGCCTCAACCGGGTTGATTGCATCAATCATTGGTATTGGCATCGTGCGAGGCTTCTCAAACGCCAATCCGGCAGTCGCCTTACGCATCGGCATGATTGGGACACCCATCCTGTTTATCGCGGCCGCCTATTTCATGATGGGCAATATGGGTGTCTCTAACAACATCTGGCTAGCTGTCTTATTCGGCGCTGCCGGTGGTGTTGGTATTGGTTTGATTACCGAGTACTACACCTCTTCTACTCCGGTTGTTCGCATCGCTGAGTCAGGCGAAACCGGACCCGCAACGGTCATGATTACAGGCCTTGCTGTGGGTATGCAGTCTGTTGTTGGACCGATTCTCATTATCTGCGCCATCATTTTTGTCTCAACCATGCTTGCTGGTTTGTACGGCGTAGGCGTCGCAGCTGTAGGCCTGTTGGCGACAGTGGGTATGACCATGGCAGTCGATGCTTATGGCCCGATCGCTGACAACGCTGGTGGCATCGCTGAGATGGGCGGCCTGGGCGAAGATACTCGCGCCATCACCGATTCATTGGACGAGCTGGGTAATACGACTGCAGCGATGGGTAAAGGCTTCGCGATTGGCGCAGCAGCACTGGCCGCTCTGGCTATTATCGCTGCCTTCGTTGAGACCGTCGCGGCAAACCGCGGTGGTGAATTCATACTGCATATCGGCAACCCGGATGTATTGATTGGCCTCTTCATCGGCGGTCTCGTACCATTCTTGATCGCGAGTATGACAATGACCTCAGTTGGCGAGGCTGCCATGGAAATGATTCAGGAGATTCGACGTCAGTTCCGTGAAATTCCCGGTTTGATGGAGGGTACTGCAGAGCCTGACACCGCCAAGTGTGTTGATATCGCAACGACGGCTGCTTTAAAGAAAATGCTGATGCCCGGCATCATCGCTGTTGCCGTTCCCGTGGTTGTAGGCTTCGGCCTGGGCGCGGAAACCCTAGGCGGGACTTTAGGAGGCGCATTGCTTGGCTGTGTCCTATTAGCCCTAACCATGGCAAACGCTGGTGGTGCTTGGGACAACGCCAAAAAATATGTTGAGAAAGGAAACTTGGGCGGAAAAGGCTCAGAGGTTCATGCCGCCGCCGTTGTCGGCGATACGGTTGGCGATCCATTTAAGGACACGTCTGGCCCGGCCATGAATATCCTGATCAACGTGATGGCAATTGTAAGCTTGGTTATAGCGCCCGTTTTAGCCTAGCCAGTGATCAGAAAAAAAAGGGGGCAAATGCCCCCTTTTTTGTGCCTGCACAATTTACGCGGGTTGGAGCCGGGCAAAAAACAACGGCAAGACTACTACCATATGACAGGCAGCTTCTTGTCCACCAGCTGATTTTTTAGTTTCACGTACTCGGGCACGCCGTTTTTGAACGTCGGGTAATCTTCTCCTGCAATCAGCGGAACTAGGTACCTTCGGGCCTTGGCGGTAATGCCAAACCCATCCTTGCTGATAAAACTCTTTGGCATAAAGCGTTCAACATTGGCGACTCGAGCTAGCTTCGCCTCACCAATTTTCCATCGATAAGGCTGGTCACTAATTCTAACTATCGTTGGCATCACAGCGGTTTTACCTGCAACGGCAAATTCCACCGCCGCCCGACCAAGCGCATAGGCTTGCTTGACGTCTGTGGCTGACGCCAAATGTCGCGCGGAACGCTGTAGATAGTCAGCCACTGCCCAATGATGTTTGTACCCCAGAGCATCCTTAATCATCTTTGCAATAGTTGGTGCTACACCGCCTAGTTGAGCATGTCCGAAGGCATCCTTGGCTGCACCAGACTCTCCTAAAAATTGGCCGTTGGCGTATCGGGCGCCCTCAGATACCACAATGACGCAAAAACCTCGGCTCTTTACCGTTGCTTTCACCTTGGCAAGAAAAGCGCGTTTGTTGAACGCAACCTCAGGCAGCAAAATAATATGCGGCGCATCGCCGGGTTCACTTTGGGCCAGGGCACCTGCCGCTGCTATCCAGCCCGCGTGCCTGCCCATGACTTCAAGTACGAAAACTTTAGTCGAAGTTTCGCACATAGACTCCACATCCAGCGCCGCCTCCTTGGTCGATGTTGCAACGTACTTCGCCACCGAGCCGAAACCCGGACAGGTGTCTGTGTACGGAAGGTCATTGTCGACGGTTTTAGGAATGCCAATCGCCTGCAGTGGGTAACCCATTTTCTTACCGAGCTGTGACACTTTGTTGGCTGTATCCTGTGAATCACCACCGCCATTGTAGAAAAAGTACCGGATGTTGTGCGCCTGAAAAACATCGAGCAGTCGCTGATACTCTCGAGCATCCTCCTTGAGAGACTTGAGTTTAAAGCGACAGGAGCCAAATGCGCCGCCAGGGGTGCTGCGTAATCCGGCTATCTCTTTTTTGCTCTCCTTGGAGGTGTCGATGAGTTCTTCGTTCAGTGCTCCGAGAATTCCATTTTTGCCAACCAATACCTTACCAATATGACTCTTGTTCTCTCGTGCCGTCTCTATAAGGCCGCACGCGGATGCATTAATGACGGCAGTAACGCCCCCAGATTGAGCATAAAAAGCATTGGGTTTCGGCATGTTATTTCCTTGATTTCAAGAGAGAAGTCGACCCCCACTCAGGAAAAAGTGAGAGCGATCGCGGCGGCAATTGTCCGTGAACCGGCACTTTTGTGCGACAATTTCGACGTCAAATTTTCAGAAAAAATAATGCTCACCCTGTTCAACCAATTTTGGCTAATCGCCCAACTGAAAAGCGGTCCAGAACACCTGCCCGCCAGCAGTTTCTTGCTGCTGATAATCACGGTTTTCAACATCGCTTTGAGCTTGATCATTTCCGTGAACATCGGCACGCAGAGTTCGGCTACGGTCGCCACCACTATTCTGACAAGCCTTGCGGCGCAGGCTTTTACCATCTACGTACTTTTGTCACTGGTTGGCAAGTCGGAGCGACTGACGCAAACGTTGATCGCCTATTTTGGTTGTGACTTGCTAATGAACATAGTGATCGGCCTATGCATTGTCGCCATGCGCCTGTTAGGCGTGGACTTCATGACCACGCTGGCTTTCATGATCTTCTTTTGGAGCATCTTAATTTTCGGCTTCATTTTGCACAAAGCGATGGAAGTGCATATGGCGATGGCCGTTGTGCTGGCATTTTTGCTAACACTGGTTACTGTCGCGCTGGGACAGTTGGCCGTCGGACAAACCTGATTTGTCTCGCCCCGTCGTCCTGGCACCACCAGCCGTTTAGGAGGAACTTAAGCCATGCGAGAACACCTCTATTTTCTGGGAATCGGCGGTACCCTGATGGGCAGCCTAGCGCTATTAGCAAAAGAGCTTGGCTATGAGGTTAGCGGCAGCGACGGGAAGATCTATCCACCAATGTCAGATCTGCTGGCTGCAGCTGAAATTACAACCTTTGAGGAATTTGACGAGGGCCATCTAAACCCCGCTCCCGACCTCGTTATCGTCGGCAACGCTAATCTGCCGCGCGGCAGTGGGGCTATCGAGACAGTTCTAAACAAGGGCTTGCGCTATACATCGGGTGCTCAATGGCTTGGCGACACTGTGCTACATGACCGCTGGGTGATTGCGGTGGCGGGTACTCATGGTAAAACCAGCACCGCCAGCATGGTTGCTTGGATTCTCGACTACGCGGGATTGAAACCTGGCTATCTGATTGGCGGTGCGCCAAGCAATTTTTCAACCTCGGCACGGCTAGGAGAATCACCTTTTTTTGTTGTCGAAGCCGACGAGTACGATACCAGTTATTTCGATAGACGCTCAAAGTTCGTTCACTACCGACCTCGAACGTTGGTACTGAATAATTTGGAATACGATCACGCTGACATATTCCCGAATCTTGAAGCGATACAAAGTCAGTTCCACTTGTTAATGCGGACCGTTCCGAGCGATGGGCTGGTTATAGCTCCCGCTGACAGCGAGGCCATCACTGAGGTTTTGAATCAAGGCTGCTGGACCCCGGTGAGCCGCGTCGTTCAACGTCACAGCAAACGTAGCCTTGAGCAAGACAACGGTGACAAATGGTCCTATGAAGCGGATAAAACCGCAGAAAACGATATCCGTGTATTCCTCAATGAACAACCTATCGGTCAGATCCGCTGGTCATTGCTCGGCGAGCACAACAGAGCCAATGCCCTGAATGCTATCGCTGCCGCTCGTCACGCCGGCGTAACCCCCGAGATTGCAATACAAGCCCTAAGCGCATTTCGCGGTGTGAAACGCCGTATGGAGATTATTTACGAGAACGACAACCTCATTGTCTATGATGACTTTGCTCATCACCCAACCGCCATTCGTACGACGCTTCAAGGCCTGCGTTCCCAGAACAGCCAAGATGAGATCATTGCCGTCATTGAACCACGGACCCATACCATGTCTTTAGGATCCTTAAGGAACGAGCTGGCCACCTGTTGTGCTCCCGCCGACCGCGTGGTCTGGTTTCGAGGCGAGCGTATCAAGTGGGATTTGCACGAAATCGTCGACAAATGCGTTGTGCCTGCCCAGATTGCCGATAGCATCGGCAGCCTCGTGCAACAACTCGCGGCTGAAACCGCAGAACCCACCAGCCATAAGCGACATATCGTCATTATGAGCAACGGCGATTTTGGCGGTATCTACAACCAGCTTGTCGGCGTTTTATCCGAAAAAAACAACTAACGGCCCGACTGATCTGAGACAAATTTGATCGGTGCTTGCAAAAGGAAAAAATCATGCAGGAGCAAATGCTCAACAACAAAAACATTGTGATAACCGGCGCGGCCAGCGGTATTGGCCGAGCGACCAGCAAACTGGCAGCCAGCTACGGCGCCAATGTTGTCTGCGTGGATATCACAAACAACGTCGATGAGACTGTGGCGGAAATTTCCTCAGCTGGTGGTTCTGCCACTGCCGTGCAAGCCGACGTCACGAACGAATCCGAGGTCGAAGGATTTGTGCAGCGATGTGTCGACGAGTACGGCCGTATCGACGGTATCTATGCCAACGCGGGTGTTTCTGGTGGTGGAAAAGCCGTTACAGATTTGACCGTCGAAGACTGGCAGCGAACGCTTTGGGTCAACACCGTCGGGGTGTTTCTAGCGGTAAAGCACAGCCTTAAACATTTCTTGGCTCAGGAGCAAGGTGCCATTTTATGTACCGCCTCCGTTGCAGGCTTGCGCGCTAACGCCGGTGGAGTCGACTACTCTGCTAGCAAAGCTGGGGTTATCAGTATTGTGCAAACTACCGCCTACCAAACTTACGGCAGTGGTGTACGCATCAATGCTATCTGTCCGGGGCTAATCGAAACGGGTATGACAAAGCCTACATTTGACCGCGCTCGTGAAAGGGGTAAAGAGGACAAGATCGGCCAGATCAACCCAATGAAACGCTTCGGCCAACCCAGCGAAATTGGAGAAATGGCCTGCTTTCTGTTGAGCGACCGGGCTTCATACGTCAATGGTCAGGCTGTGCCCGTTGATGGCGGCTTATCCTCTTCCCACCCCTGGGTCTTTCCTAGAAACTAAGTCGTGGCGGCCTGATCCGTTGCAGTCAGGCCGTGAACAGTGCCTCAGGCATGTCCATCAAGACGTCTGAGCCAGCCAGAATACTTTGCTCAAGACCAATAGCTCGCGGTAGCAAGCGCGCAAAGAAAAATCGCGCAGTTTGCTTTTTCGCAAGACCAAAATCGTCGTCCCCAGCCTTTTGTGCCATCACGCCCCATGACCAAGCACAGAGGGTTAGGCCCATCAGTTCCAAAAAGTCCGTCGAAGCAGCGCCGGCTAAATTTGCGTCTTCGTTGCTTCTGGCCACCATGGATTCGGTTGCTCTCAACAACCGCGCGAACGCATCTTCAATCGGTTGCCGATATTCGCAGTCCACCGGAAAAGCCCCTAGCACCCCAAGCATCTCGGACAGCGTCTTGCCGCCGTCTCGAACCACTTTGCGTCCTGCTAGATCCAACGCTTGGATGCCATTAGTACCCTCGTAGATCTGTGCGATGCGCGCGTCTCGAACGATCTGCTCGACACCCCATTCTTTCACATAGCCGTGCCCACCAAATATTTGCTGGGCCATCACTGCCCCTTCCAACCCTTTATCGGTTAAAAACGCTTTGACAACAGGCGTTAGCAGTTGCCCCATTCGCTCCGCACGTTCATCGCCTTTGTGTTTAGCCTCATCCAACTGCATACCTGCAAAGAAGGCGAAAGCCCGGCACCCTTCGGTGTACGCGCGCTGGGTCAACAGCATGCGGCGCACATCCGGGTGAACCAGCAAGGAATCAGCCTCTGCATCTGGATTCTGCGCACCGCTGGCCGAACGACCTTGAATTCGATCCTGTGCATATCTTGCAGAGTGTTGATAAGCCAAATCACCAGCTCCTAGCCCTTGCAGACCGACGCTAAGGCGCTCGTAGTTCATCATGGTGAACATTGCACCCAAGCCTTGATGCTCTTCGCCAAGCAAAAAGCCCTGAGCTTGATCGTAATTGATCACGGACGTAGCGCTGCCGTTGATACCCATCTTGTGTTCTAAAGACCCGCTGGCCCAACCGTTGCGCGGCCCAAGATTCCCTTCGGCATCAGGCACGTATTTCGGCACGATAAACAACGAGATTCCCTTGGTGCCTTTGGGTGCGTCGGCAATTCTTGCTAGCGTGAGGTGGACGATATTTTCCGCCATATCGTGTTCACCGCTGGTGATAAATATTTTTGTCCCCGTGATGCTGTAGGAGCCATCTGGGCGAGGCTCTGCCTTGGTGCGCATCATGCCTAGATCGGTGCCAGCGTGAGACTCGGTAAGCGCCATAGCCCCAGTCCACTGACCGCTGTACAGCTTTTCTAAATAGGTCTGCTTTTGTTCAACTGAGCCATGGGCGTCTATGCTTAAACACGCGCCAACAGTTAATGAGCCATACAAAAACAAACTGCTGTTAGAGGCCCAAAACATCTCTTCGATCAATCCCGCCAAACTCTTCGGCATGCCCTGACCGCCAAATGCAGGATTTCCGGTCAAACCTAGCCAACCTCCCTGAGTAAGCTCGGCAAAGGCCTCTTTAAAGCCAGGCGGGGTTGTCACTTCTCCGTCAACCAGTTGGCATCCGTGTGCATCCCCAACTTCGTTCAACGGCGCAAGCACTTGAGATGCTAATCGACCCCCCTCAGCAACCACTGCTTTGACCAGATCATCAGAGAAATCCTGGTATTCAGGTATCTGAGACCAATTCTCCTGAATATCAAAAACATCATTCAATAAGAAGTCGGCATCTCTCTCTCGTGCTGCGTAATCCACCCTTCGGCCCCACTGTTACTAGAGGAACAAGTTTAGCTTCACGAGTCTGCAGCGACCAATGTTTTTGCCTCGACATACCGTGGTCGCACCTAAAAAGAGATCATCGCCGTTGACCTACCTGAACAAGGGTTTCGTCGTACGACCTATCTCGACTTCTCGTACCACAAGCCCCCACCGTGCCCCTTGGCGGTCGAATCGTTATCTGTGAGCCTAGGTTCGACCGAGCGCCAAGGAGCGACATGCACCCCTACATCAGGAACATGCGAATACTCTTACACGACTGTTGTCCGATGTTCTGCCTGCTTTGCGAGCAAACTCTTAAACAAGCAAGCTCAGATCACCTTTGCCAATACTGCCGCCTTGCATTGCCACTGAATATTCGACCATGTTGCCACTGTGCGTTGCCGTTAGCTGGGCCGATATCAACCGACAAAGCCGTGACTCAAATTTCAGCACAGCGAGCCTGAGGGGGTCGCACTCGCTCAGATGATTCTCACGCAAATCCGCAACGGCGACTGTAATCCGTTGCCCGATGTTTTGATTGCCGTCCCAATGGCTTACTGGTCATCAGTCAAACGAGGTTTTAATCAGAATGCTTGTCTTGCACGTCACTTGGCGAAACAGCTCGCGGTCCCTGTCGAAGTCAAACTCATTGCTCGCAACTCCGGCCCCTCTCAACGGTCGTTATCACGAATTCAACGCTTTCGCCGCACTCAGGATTTGTTGCGATGGCAAGGCAGTCGTCGCCTCAAGCCACTCAATGGCCTGCATGTGGCAATTGTCGATGATGTAATAACCACTGGATCAACCATTCACGAAATCGGCAAAATTTTACGTCGCCAAGGTGCAGTGCGGATCGATGCCTGGTGCGCAACGCGAACGCCACGAAAATCAATCTGATCGCTCCGTCTTAGTTAAACTCGTAGATAGCGTCATTCATCACGGTCGTTACTGTTACAGTACTTACATGAAAACCACCAACTTTGCGGTAGATCCTGCACCCTACGATGCGCTCACACCGGATACGGTACTGGACGCTATGGAGGCGATTGGTTTGGAGCCAACAGGCGGGTTAACGGCGCTGAACTCCTATGAAAACAGGGTTTACCAGATCGCGTTGGAGGATGGGTCTTTCGTCATTACCAAGTTCTATCGACCCAACCGTTGGTCTGACGATGCCATCGTCGAAGAACATCAGTTCACTCAAGGTCTGTTCGACGCGGAACTGTCTGTGGTGCCGCCGTTGCGTCGTAACGGTATCAGTGTCTTCGAACATTTAGGCTTTCGATTTGCTGTGTTTCCCCGTCAAGGAGGGCATCCGCCGAACCTAGAAAATGAAGACGATCTGGAAGTCTTGGCAAGATCGATTGCTCGTATGCACGCCCTAGGCGTCAGCCGCCCGTTTAACCATCGAGTAACATTGAGTGCAGAGCGTTTAGGCAATTCGAGCCAGACATTTTTGCTCGATAATCAGTTTATACCCCTAGAAATGGAGGATGCATATCGCTCTATAACCGAGCAACTGTTAGCGCGTATTTCGCCATTGATGGCTCACGTAACCCTGACTCCGATTCACGGTGACTGCCATATGGGCAATATTCTCTGGCGTGACAGCACCCCACACTTTGTGGATTTCGACGACTGCATGAGCGGGCCTCCGATACAGGATTTATGGATGCTGCTTAGCGGGGAGCGTCCAAGCCAGACCTTGCAGCTGAGTATTATTTTGGATGCCTATCAGGAGTTTCATGACTTCGACGTCTCATCGCTGCAGCTCATTGAGCCCTTGCGAACCTTGCGCATCATGTACCACGCGGCTTGGATAGGCCGCCGCTGGCAAGACCCAGCTTTTCCGATGGCCTTCCCTACGTTTGATTCGGCCAACTACTGGTCGAGTCATGTCCTCGCTCTGCGAGAACAGTTGGCTATGTTAGACGAGCCACCGCTGACCTACATGCCCTGACCGAACACTTAAGTGGACTTACGTGATTTCTAGCTCTCGGCGATTACGCCAAATATTGGCGTATTGCTGAATTAAGTAAGACCTTTGCTCTTTGTCAAGACCTGCAAGCTCCTCAGCTAGAACGCCAACAGCGGGACTGCTGCCCGCATCATTCGGCGGCATTCCGTCGATTAGCGCCTTTGCGTATCGGTGCGTGGGATACAGCCGCGTGTTTGCAACAATCGAACGGTCGAGCTGGGCGGCAAGATCTTCTGGAGTGGCAGCGCTTACAATAGGTTCGCCAAAACTCAACCGCACTCGTCCCTTATATCCCATTAGCCCCAACACCATGCTATTG
>CAJWZG010000002.1 GCA_913049565.1 uncultured Gammaproteobacteria bacterium | reverse complement strand
AAGATTACTAGTTAAAGCAATATTTCCTTT
Source organism: uncultured Gammaproteobacteria bacterium (assembly GCA_913049565.1). The sequence continues at coordinate 40,669 of CAJWZG010000002.1, read as the reverse complement.
TGAGTAATTAAGAAATGGAATAGGAAGGTGTCTATCTTGAAAAAATGAAAGACCTCCTCCATCTTCAAAATTATCAAATAGTTTATCCTTTTCTTTGCTGTTTAAGGTATCACCACTAAACTGAGCAACATTCTCTATTGAGAAAAAATTTCCTAAAAACCCTCTGTCAGATTGATACATCTGTAACATAAATGGTTTATCATGCGCTCTGGTAATCAATGCGGGGTTATAACCGACACAAAAGATACCCTCTGCGATTGTTGTATAAGCGCCAGAAAGACCCACAACTCTTGGATCTCGCTTAGTTTGAGCACTAGCCTGAAAAAATGATAATATTAATAAAATAATTATTAATTTTTTCATTTTCTAATATTCTCTCTTCTTAGGTTTTGAGGACCTATGAAATGCTGATCAGAATAACTACTTAATTGAATCATGCTTGGATCTTGGACTTTTATGTACCAACCATTAATATCCCTTGCTTTAACATATTGATCGGTTTTTTCATCTAATACTACTTTCTCATCACTTACAATTCTTATTCTTACAGAATCACTTTCTAGAAAGCCAGATAAGTCCCATTCATAAGAATTTAGGCCAGCAACACTTGGAACATTCTCAGCTATCAAACCACCATTTAAACCTGTCCAAAACCCCTCTGCAAAAGAACTCAAATTAGAGTCTGAAGAAGTAGAATAATAAATATCTACTGAAGATATATTTTCTCCATATACGCGCCATTGAATATTGTACTTTTGATCAGTATAAAGCGTTTGTCCGCCATTTGGATAGACAACTACAAGTTCAGAGTTTGCTGTTGAAAAAGCACCAGAGCTACTAACTCTAAATGTCACAAAAGAACCAACTTCTAAATGATCATTTTTAGATAAAAATATCATATTGGAATCTGTGCTATTTATTTGAAATCTTGGCATAACATAATGGCTACCATAATCTGTAATTAACCTCACTCTATTTGTATCTAGCCCTGTTGAATATGATGATTCACCAGGTTCAGCAACCATACCTTCTGGAAAACCAAGTGAATCTTCATCATCTGCTGTGTATAATCTATTTGGATCAGGTAAAATAAATTTAAATAATGTATCAACGTAGCTGATTACAGTATCAACCCCACCACCATCTGATCTTACTATATAAGGAATACCATCAATACACTCTTTGAAATCAGTCATAACATCATAGATATAAATATTACTCTTTCCTGGTTCAAGATCTTCACATTTATTTATAATATAAACATTATCTGTCAAAGACCATCCTTGCTTTAGTGCCATTGAATCTCTAAATGCTAATAACATTTCAGGAGTATTATTTGTTGGGAAGAATTCACTGTTTGATAAGAGCATTGAGAGTTCTGCGCCAATAGGCATCGCATTTGTAATGTCAAAATTTAAATTTGCAGCAATCAACGAATTTCTTATTTTATTTCTTGTCTCATAATCCATCTCTTCAATAACGGTAGGCTGAGATAAGAACACCATTTCATCTAAGATTAAAGAAAAAGGAGCAACCAATCTAAAACCACCACCTAAACCAGCGCCTGCTACTATAGTTCCTCTACCATCAATCCTCGCTGCTGCATCTATTGTCAATTTAGCTGGGTTTGATGCCATTAGGTCAATTATTGTCCCCTGACCTTCCGCTGGAGCGACAATAGTATCATATGAAGCTATACTATCAGTTGTTCGATCATAAATTTGAATTCGTGTACCAAAACGATTAAGCTCAATAACTGTCATTGATGTATCTAAACTAGTAGGTGGATATCCAATAGTATCAATATTAAAACTCATCTTTGTACTATCTCCAAAAACATCTACACCTATAAAATCCATATTCATTCTAACAGGGAGTTTTATCTGACTCTTCATAATAAGAGCTAGCCGAACATCAGCAATGGTAGCACCTTTAAACCCCTGAGGCATCTCCTGCTCTTGCGGCACAGATGGAAAACCCTGAACAATATTTGCTTCTAATTCTTTAAAAGCTAAAGAACCAAACCGGATAGTAAGACCTAGCCCTCCAAGACTAGATCCATCTAAAGGTAGTGTTACTTTTTGTGTTGGTATACTTACAGCCAAATCAAGATCAAGTTTATCAATTGCAGAATCAGGATGAGCGGCCCTCATAGTGTCACCCTTTAAACTTATATTTACAGTAGTATCAATGCCTGAATACAGTTCTGTATCAACCTTTACCGGTTGATTACCTTCTGGTACAAAGAAATTTTTATAATCCATTAAAAAATTAAGCTTGAAAGGGAGTGTATTGGTGAGATTAATAATCTGTAATCGATTTGTATTGTAAGGTACATTTTCTGATTCGAGAACAGTTCTATAAAGCTCAAGACTGGTCGTTGTTCCATCTTCGTTTTCGGAGGCTCCAAAGGGAATTTCTGGCTTAGGTACTTCTAGCCCCACTGAATCAATTGAAATATCAATTCCTTCAATTCCAGCTATGCCGAAGCCTATTTCAAAATCTAGATAAATTGAATCACTAGGAGTCTGACCTTCAGCATTTCCTTGAGGATACAAAGTAATAAATGTACCAGGACTAGCATATTCCACTAAGAGCATATTAGAAATTTGAATTAACTGCGCTAATCCTTCTCCATATAAATCTTTAACCTGATTGAATTCTTGCCCATTGCTAATACCTGTAGAGACATGGTTTGCTAGTGTATCATCATAGGCCTCTGTACCTGTGACCAAGCGAGAATACACACCAGATATATTTGTTGGCATACCTCTGTTTTTAATCCATGTTGAATATTTACTTTCGTCACCATCAGAAATATTGAGAGTATCAACACTACTTATAAGATCAACATTATTAGCAATTTCATCAAGTGGTAAAGGAGGTATTTCAAGGTCGTTAGCAGTATTAAAAAAAGTCTCAAGAAAATTATTTGTAACACCAGCAATGACTTCATTATAAAACTCAGCACTAATTACTTTCTTTTCTGTTATTGGAAAAGAGAAAGGTGTTCCACAATATGTTCCTCCTGTTGGATAAGTAATACAGGTTGAATCACCAGTTAATGGATTCAAAAAGGTAGTTGTATCCATATATAAGATATTGCCTGAATGGTCTACTAAATTAATTCTCTCACCTTCAGTCAAATAAGTTCCAGATTCTATTGGCTTTATGACAATTGGATCTATACTTGGTACTGAACTCAGAGGGATACCAGGTATTTCAGTTGCTGGGATAACAACCTCAGTGTAACCATTAGGAGGAAAATCAATTTTTAAATTTTCTGGGTCTAAAGAAGTGAAAGGAAATTCAGCCTCATATACAATTTGAAAGCCCAAGGAATCAGGAGTTGGATAAATATTATAATCAGGGTTTGAAAGATCTCCCATTTCATAACGTTTTTGAACTAATGGTATTTTTATATCTAAAAACCATGTTGGCATTTCAAACTTTTCAGGAATAGGCTGTTGCTCTACTACCTTGGCAAACGACTCCAACGCTTTTGCATAGTCTTCGTTGTTGTAATAAATGAAGCCGAAAAAGTTGTACATCATCGCTTTTTCGTAGGCGTTCATAGAATGAGACTTATCTTCCACTTCTTTCAAAATGGAAATAGCTTCTTCTACATTGCCCGCTTCATCAGCTGCCGTTTGTGCACGGGCTAGCTGCTCGTAGACTTTACCGCGAAGCGTAGGCACGCGACGGGTTTGCTTATCGCTAGCTTTTATCTCTTGTCCATCTTGCTGCTCAGCCTCTTGCGCTGTAGCGTTAGAAGCAATGAAGATAGTAGGTACAGATACTGTGGCCGATGCAAATGCAAACGCCAGTGCACTAAGCAATGTATTCGTCTGTTTTCTCATCATGTTCTGTTACCCGTCAATTTGGAACGTAATACGGTTTTGTACACCAGACACTTCCGTTGCTTCGCCATTTACCACTCGAGGCTTATATTTGAACTTCATTGCCGCATCAATAGCCGCTTGTTCAAAAATACCTGAAGGGTTAGCTTCAACAACAATTGGGTCGCGTACTGCACCTTGTTTAGTTACTGTAAATTCAACAATAACGAAACCTTCAATACCCCGTTGAAGTGCACGTCGTGGATACACTGGCGCAACCTTAACAATAGGAAGATATTCACCGTCACCGGATTCGAGGGCCAACCCGCCTTCTAGCGAGATGTCGTCTCCGACTTCAGCACCAAAGTCCATCGACGTACCTTCTGCATCTGGAGAAGGCGAGTCCATTTGAGGCTGCTCCATTTGCGGTGGCGGCTCTTCAGGCTTAGGTGGCTTCTTCGGCTTACGATCTTTTTTCTCAACCTGTTCATCCTGCTTAACCCTTACGAAGTCAAGCACGCTTCCCTTAGGCGGCTCAGTTAGTGCGCTGCCACCCATCTTGATAAGCGATTGCATCAAGAAGAACAGGCCTAACGTGATCGCAAGGGAAATAACAAATGCGATTAAATATCGTGGCATGATTTATTGCTCTTGGGCTGCAATCGAAACATCGTAAACGCCAGCGGCTCGCGACGCGTCCATAACCTTGATCAGGGTTTCTGTTGTGGCTTTTTTGTCAGCCTGAATTACAACAGAACCCTGTGGGTTTTCTGCGCGAAGACGCTCAATGTTCGCTTGCACTGCGCGAACGTCGATACGGCGCTTGTTAATCCAAATTTCGCCTTTATCTGAAATAGCGATAAGAATATTAGCGCGATCCTTTTTCACAGCAGTTGCTGCTTCTGGACGGTTAACATCGATACCCGCTTCTTTCACAAATGACGCAGTCACAATGAAGAAGATCAACATGATAAATACAACGTCCAGCATGGGCGTCATGTCGATGGCTGCTTCTTCTTCATCGACTAAGTTTTGAAAGTGCTGCTTCATAATAAATACCTTACCTTAACGCTTAGCTAGCATTAACGTTGAATAATCAATGCATCCTCAAGATGCGTGCGTTCTGATTTCACCATACGAGTTAACCAGGTAGCGGCGAATACGCCTGAAAGTGCGCCAACCATGCCCGCCATTGTGGGGATAGTGGCTTTCGATACACCTGACGCCATTGAACGAGCATTACCTGAGCCCGCAATCGCCATTACATCGAACACTTCAATCATACCGGTAACCGTTCCCATCAAGCCTAGCAGCGGACAAAGCGCAACCAGTGACTGGATAATTGGGATGCTGCCGTTTAGGCGCATGGTTAACTGTGAAATTGTTTTCTGACGAACCTGCTCTGCGAACCAAGAAGAGCGATCGGCACGTGCTGTCCACATTGCTATCGCTTCTTTCTTGGCTTGCTTGTGCCAAACCATCAGATACATCGCACGCTCGAGGATCAAAAGCCACATAACGAATATCAGCAGACCGATGACCAGGAGAACCTGGCCACCTGTTTCTGTGAAATCGCGAATTGCTTCTAGAAACTCGATCATGATTAGCCTCGCTCAGCGCGCTCTGCAATTACGCCAGACGCCTGTTCTTGTAGGATGTACACAATGTTCTTAGAACGTGTGTTAAGCATTGCATAAAGCAGTGTCATTGGAATCGCTACAACTAGACCTAGTACTGTTGTTACAAGTGCTGTTGAAATACCACCTGCCATCAGTTTCGGGTCACCCGTACCAAACAACGTGATAGCCTGGAAGGTGTTGATCATACCGGTTACCGTACCTAGTAGACCCATAAGCGGTGCTACAACAGAGATAATCTTAATGATAGTCAGGTTACGACCTAACTTAGGCACTTCGCCCAAAATCGCTTCTGTAAGGTGAAGTTCAAGTGCTTCAACGTCGGCGTCTGGGTGCTCGTCACGTACTTTAAGTACACGGCCAAGCGGGTTGTTTGTGTTTACTTCTTTGCTCTTAAGCTGTTTGTTCACTTTCATGCGAATAAGCGTCAGCGTTACAAGACGCTCAAGGGCAAGTAGAAGACCGAATGCACCAACGATAAGAATGATGTAACCTACAACACCGCCCTGCTCTACACGCTCTTGAAGGTTAGGCGCTTGAACAAGAAGACCTAGGATTGAACCACCCGTTGGGTCGATACCGAACTGCACTAATTCACCGCTTGATGCTTGTAGTTCAGCAGCAGAATCCATGTAACGGTCAGCAGGCTGACGTACAAGTTCAGATACTGTACCTGTTACACCGTTGTACTCTAGGTATTTACCATCAGCAACAAGTGCAAAAGGACCTACGCGAACAACAGACTTATTCACTTTTTCACCGCCTGCTTCAACAACGTCTGTCTTAAACGTAGTGACTTTGCCGGCTTCAGTCATTTCACGCTGCATTTCAAACCAAACGCGCTCAATTTCTTCAATTGATGCAAGTTTTGAGCTTGAACCCATGTCTTGTGCCATCTTATCAAGGAAGTCAGCACGGCCAGGGATTTGTGCAGAAACCACTGAGTTATAGAATTTGTTTTTGGTGTCGCCAGCGATTTGCTGAAGCACACCGAATAGCTCTTTAAGTGAACCAAGACGTGTGTCTAGTGCACCGTTTAAGTCAGCCAGTTTGAATTCGTTTTCTTCGAACTGAGTTTCAAGCTGCTCTGATTGTGCAAGCATTTGGTCGCGCTTTTCACGAGTTTCGCGAAGAATGCGATCTTGCTCTGCACGTTGCGCTTGGAAATCACGCTCGCGCTGTTTGTTTTGCTGAGACTGTGCGAACTGACCTTCTTCTAGTTGCTTAAGAAGTGCGTCTAAGTCCATGGCACGGTCGCTTTGTGCGAAAGCACCAACGCTGATGCTAAGGGCTGCTAGACCAACAGCGATACGTTTTACTGTGTTAAACATTCTCATCAACCTCTTAGTCTGTAATTGCCACTGGCAGCATTAGCAAGTCTGGTGCAAGTTGCTTCTTCGCCATGCGCAGACCTTTTGTAATTTGTGTACGGTAGCTGCTATCAAGCTCTTCCCACTGACGAGTTTGCTTGTTCCAAACACCCTGCATGCTTGCATCACGTGTTTGATAAATTAGCGCTGTGCGACCAAGGCGTAGGAATTCAACGTCACGCTCTTGACCGTTAATTGAATGAATACCGCTGTACGCTTCCATAGTGCGGCCGTAGTCCATCTCTACTTGATACGCTTCCATTACGCGGCGGAATTTCTCAGACGCAGCAACGTCGGCACGGTCCATCATTTCTCGCAAGCGTTCGACACGACCACGACGCTCATCCAGCAGAAACGGCGCGTCGAGCTCTACAAACTGCTCTAGGCCATCGATCATGCGAAGCATCAAGGGTGTAATTTGCCGCTCGATAATTGTGACTTCGTCGATCGAAGCCGCAAGTTGAACCATTTCCTGCTCTTGGTTACCGATCTGCTTTTCCAGCTGACGGTTGTAAACCTTCAAGCCTTCGACCTCTTTAAGCACTGTCTTGTATTCATTCAACAGCCGGCGCGTTTCTTCCGTTAAATCGTCGATCTTGGCTTGGGACCGCTTCGCCTGCGCATTCATCTGCGCCGCAGCCTGAAAGACGTCGTTAAACGTCGCAGCCATCGCCGTCGATCCGGAAAATACAGCTGCGCTGCCTAACAGCGCTAGCAACAGGTTTTGCATGTGTTTTTTCATTAGTACTTCCTACTGGAAAATCCCTAGTTTCTGTTTGGTTAAACGATTCTGAGGTGCAGCCGAAGGCGGTACCTTAAATCACTTTCTAAACCCGGCTTTACTCTGCCGAAGCAAAATTTCTGATGTCGCGTTTTACAGCTACCTCTGAGAGAGAACCCTCGGGTATTCGCACTGATGGATAGCAAGCGCCCTTTTCGAGCGTGCATTTGTGGCCTCCCCACTTGATCCGGAGCGAAGGATCAACAAAGGCCAAGATATTGTCAATACTCGGCACCACAGAGTTGAAAAGAACTTACAAATAAATCGCCTCGAAGGCGAATACGCACCTCCTTTCGTCGGATTTGTTACCAAACGGTACGTTCGTCACCCGTTGGTGACAATACCGTCAAGCGCCCGAAGACGAAATTTTCGACCCAATGCAACTCTAGAACTTGCAAACGGCTTTATCGACGGACTTTTCGACTCACAGATGGGCCGCGAAGTGCGCGAGTGAACGCTCTAGCGCGACAGACGCTGCGGCCGCGTCGTAGCTACCCCGATGATCGCAGTTAAAGCCATGATCGGCGGCGTAGACGTGTACAGGGACGTTGGGGTTAGCAGCTTTGATTTTTTCTACATCGGACATCGGTATGTGTGCATCGAGTTCACCGAAGTGCATGATCAAAGGGCACTTAGGCTGTTGCTCCAAAACGCCGGCGACGCCGCCTCCGTAATAACTAGAAGCCGCCGCCACCCCGGAAATGCTTGCGGCGCTAAGATAGGTTAGTAAGCCGCCGAAACAATATCCTACAACGCCGACCGAGCCATGTGCTGCGGCATAGTCTACGACACTTTGCAGATCTTGCAGGGTGCGATCCATTTGCAAACGTTGGAAAGCCAATTCAATACCGCGCCCCATGTCTGCTTCTGTGTAGCCAAGTTGAACGTCGGGTTCGATTCGATCAAACAAAGCCGGGGCAATGCTCATATAACCATGGCTGGCATAACCGTCTGCCACTTCCTTGATATGTCCATTGACACCAAAAATTTCTTGAATAACCACGATGACACCCTTGGCCTCACCGTGTTCGGGACTGGCGGTATACGCCCCCAAGGCAAAACCGTCGTTCATCTCAATTGTTGTCATCTCGCCCATGGTTTTTCTCCTAAAACTTCTATCCTAGCGAGTCGTGGCACATTTGAGCAACAAAGCCCTAAGGCCAATACGGCGTTATCGCGTTGCCCAATTCTTGCAACCATGCAACGGGCTTTAACGGGCGGCTTCGACGCAATTTGACAGAAAACGTCGATCCCACTGACGTCCATGTGGTCACTCAATCGTCACAATCGCATCGTTTAATACTGCCAACTGAGTACAATCGATAACCCAAGCAGCGGAGATAAACCGTGGCAACATCTATTCTTATTGTCGAGGACGAGCCTGAAATCCGCGAGTTGTTGAACTTCTCCTTGGTCAGGGCAGGCTTTGATGTCGCAGAAGCAGCAAGCGGCGAAATGGCTTTGCAGTACCTTGATAACAAGCTTCCAGATATTCTGATTGTCGATTGGATGCTGCCTGGCATGAGCGGTGTCGAGTTGGCTAAACGCCTAAGGCGCGATGGGCTCACGAACAAGCTGCCACTGCTGATGCTGACTGCCAGAAGCGAAGAAACCGACTTGTTGAAAAGTTTCGAATCAGGCATTGATGATTATATGAGCAAGCCTTTTTCGCCTCGGGAGTTAGTTGCTCGAATCAAAGCCCTGCTGCGCCGCACGGGTGTACCCGAGGACGATACCGTTGAATCATCTGGCATTCGTATCGATCTTGTCAGTCATCGCGTCACCATAGCGGGCACGGATATCAACATAGGCCCGACCGAATATCGCTTGCTTGAACTTCTAATGCGCAACCCTGACCGTGTTTTCGAGCGCGATCAGTTGCTCGACCGGGTATGGGGCCGCAGCACCTACATCGAAACCCGCACCGTCGACGTCCATATCCTGCGGCTGCGAAAAGTCCTAAAGCCCTTTGGGCTGGATAACACCGTACAGACCGTTCGCAGTGTGGGTTATCGCTTCACCCCGAAAAACTAACGCTTGCGGACGCCTGCAAATTTCAGCCGCAACTACGCTGTAAGTTTTTAACGGCCAACTCATTCCGCCATGTTCTCCTCACGTCTAGCGTACTAAACTGCGTCTCCTTCAACCCTCGATTGTATTAAGGAGCAGCAAGTGGCTAACGAATCATCAACCAAGACCTCGGCGATTCTGTGGGATTTTGGCGGCGTGTTCACCAGTAGCCCGTTCGAGGCCTTTCGCGCCTTGGAATCACGTCTGGGAGCGCCAGCGGACTTTATTCGCCAAACCAATGCCATCAACCCAGATAGCAATGCCTGGGCTCAATTCGAATCCAATAGTGTTTCGCTCGAGGAATTTGGTGCTCTTTTTGCTGCTGAAAGCGCTGCACGCGGGCATCGAATTGATGGCAAGGAAGTGATCGCCGTGCTGTCCGGTGCGCTGCGCCCACGCATGGTAGAGGTGCTCAAACTGTGCAAGCAGCATTACAAGGTGGCGTGCATTACCAACAATGTGAAGGCTGGCGCGGGGCCCGGCATGGCAAGAGACCAAGCCAAGGCAGATGCTGTAGCTGAGGTTATGGCGTTGTTCGATCTTGTTGTGGAATCGAGTATCGAAGGCATACGCAAGCCCAACCCAGAGATCTATACCCGCACCTGTGAGCGCCTCGGCGTGGCCTGCGAGGAAGCGATTTTTCTTGATGACTTAGGGGTCAACTTGAAGCCAGCACGCGGCCTAGGCATGCAGACAGTTAAAGTCGTTACCGAAGCACAGGCCATCGACGACTTGGCCGCGATCACAGGACTGACCTTTCCTTAAACCTCCCCGTCTGCCAAACCCCAGCTCTTGTTAGCTGGGAAACGATGCTCTGACGACGACCCTGCCTTATGCAGGGTGGGACATTTCCGCCGCAGCGTCTTGCACGGCGCGGACAATTTTGTCGTAACCCGTGCAGCGGCAGAGATTGCCGGCAAGCCAATACCGAATGGTTTCTTCATCTGGGTTAGGGTTTTTGGCCAGCAGAGCCTTGGAGGCGACGATAAATCCTGGCGTGCAGATACCGCACTGCAGTGCGGCATTTTCAAGAAACTGGCGCTGCAGTGGATGTAGACCTTCATCGCCTGCAATGCCTTCGATGGTTTCAACACTCTTGCCCGAAGATTCCACTCCAAGCATCAGACAAGAACACACCAAGCGGCCATCGACGAGTACCGAACAAGCTCCGCAGTCGCCAGTACCGCAACCTTCCTTGGTGCCAGTAAGACCCAGTTCGTCTCTTAACACATCCAGCATGGATTGGTCGGCGTCACAGAGAAATTCACGAGTCTCGCCATTAATTGTTGTTTCAACTTGTAGTCTGGCCACAGTTACCCTCCTTGAACGCGCTGATGCGCAATTGCTACGGCGCGCCGACACAATACGGCAACCACCTTCTTGCGATATTCCACAGTGCCGCGCTTGTCGCTGATCGGCGAGGCCGCAGCCTTGCAGGCTTCGCCGGCCAACTGCAGTGCTTGTGCGTCAAGTTGAGTGCCAATCAGGGCCTGAGCCGCTGCGGGCACCAATTTGGCCGTCGGGGCTACCGCACCAATCGCCACTCGTGCGTTGGTACACTGCTTGCCTTCAAGGGTCAAAGAAACACCGACACCGGCAACCGCTATGTCCATTTCGGTTCGTGGTGTAAAGCGGAGGTAGGCATCCTTGGTGTTACTCGCGGGCATAGGCAGCTTTAGCCCGAGCAAGAATTCTCCTGCGGCTAACGCGTTGCGTCCCACTCCAACCACGAAATCTTCTACCGGCAACTCGCGGGTACCTGAGTCTGTTGCAATCTCGCAAACAGCGCCCGCCGCAATCATCGCGGGAATGCTGTCACCTGCGGGTGAGGCGTTGCACAAATTACCGCAAATGGTCGCCCGACCCTGAATTTGGGTCGACCCAATCAGATCCGCTGCTTCGAGCAGTCCGGGTAGGGCTTGCTGCAGCTCAGCATTTTCGTTGATCACCGCACTGGGTACCGCTGAACCGATGTAGATACCACCGGCGCCGACCTCGAGACGGTTTGTTTCCGCCAACGTCTTGATGTCGACAATCGTACGCGGGGTATGTCCGGCTGAGCGCATCTGCACCAGTACATCAGTGCCACCAGCCAGAATCTGTGTTTGCCTACCGGCACTGGCATTGTCTGCCAGCAGTGCAACCGTCTCGGCGACGCTACTGGGCGCTGCGTATGCATAGTTCTCCATAATTCCCTCGTTGGTTTCTCTCGCCGAGAAGGTAACACGTCCCTTACAGGGGTTAAATCTGCAGAGTATGGCTTGTCTCGGTTTCATCACACACAAAGCCAGTAGCCGCGACCTAGCCACAGCACTACACTCAACGCCTTTAAACCAGCCGCAGCGAAGGATGACATGGATCAAAGCACCGTTATGCAGGCCCATTACCGAACCCTAAGTGAATTCTGGGCAAATGTTTTGGAACGCACAGAATTCGCGGCCATCGCCGTCGCCGCCGGGCGCCAACAGTTTTACTTGCATGACGATCAAGGCCCGGCCTTTCGACCCAACCCACTTCTAGTGCAGTGGCTTGCCAAGGAACAGTGCGGCGAAAATTCATGGTTTATTTTCTCCGACGCCGCTAAACCACTGCTGCTCTTCCACCAGCCCGAAGATTTTTGGCACGCGGCAACCCCTGCACCCACTCAGCTCGACGAATACCTTGATGTTCGGGTGTTTGCGGATCAGGGCAAGCTTGCTTCAGCGCTTGAGCAGCACCTGGCTGGCGCCGCCTCGGGCAAGCGACCAGTTGCCCAAATCAGCGAGTTCGATGCACCGGTCACTGCGCAATGCGTCTTAAATCCACCTAAGGTCATACATGCCCTGCATTTCCAGCGCGCCTGTAAGACCGAATACGAACTGGCGTTAATGCGTCAGGCTGCCGAGTTGGGTGCTTGCGGCCACCGTGCCGCCCAGCAGGCGTTTGCAGACGGAGCCAGTGAATTTGAAATACATCTGGCGTTCTTACGCGCCAGCAGCATGAACGAATGGCAGTTGCCCTATGGCAACATCATCGCCCAAAACGAGCATGCCAGCCTACTGCATTACCAATATCAGAACCGCGATCGCGCCGCGCACCTTAACAGCCTGCTGATTGATGCGGGTGCCAACGTCAATGGCTATGCTAGCGATATTACGCGTACCTATATCGGTCCCAGCTGTTATTCCGCGGCGGCAAAAGATCTGTTCGGCACCCTGCTCGAACGCATGCAAACACATCAGGATGGGTTAATTGCCCAGGTCGCGCCCGGGGCCAACTATGTTGATCTACAGGCTGCTATGCATCGCTCGCTGGCGTCTGTATTGGCCGACACCGGCATTTTGACCTGTAGTGCCCAAGAAGCGTTTGACGGCCAGTTGACGGCGCCGTTCTGCCCCCACGGGCTTGGGCATTTGCTCGGCATTCAAGTCCATGACGTCGGCGGACAGCAACTCGACATTGAAGGCCAAATGTCACCTCCGCCGGAAAATTACGCATCTTTGCGACTGACTCGGCCGCTGGCGGAAAATATGGTCATCACGGTAGAACCGGGCCTCTACTTCATTCCCATGTTGCTAGAGCAAAAACGCGCCGCGAACGCGCCGATAGACTGGGCCTTGGTGGATCTGCTGACACCCTTTGGCGGCATTCGCATTGAGGACAACATCAGACTGCTGCCCGCTGAGGCTGGCATCGAAAACATGACCCGCGATGCTTTTGCCAAGCTATAAAAATAAGCTGTAAAACACGCCCTAAAAAGGACAGCCACTTGCACGCAAAGACATCACAAATCCTCACCCCAGAAATTTTGTTTACGCCGCCGGGCCTGCGCCCTACGCTACCGAGCCAATTTAAATTTTCTCCCTGCGGCGAATTTGTCAGCTATCTCAAAGGCACCCTAGAGACTCCCACCACCCTAGATCTATGGCATTTTGAGCGCGCCAGCAGCTCACACGTCTTGCTTTTAGCTGCAGCAGATTTAAACGCCCACGCCGACGAAGCTGCAACCGAACTCAGCGACGCTGAGCGTGCTGAACGCGAGCGCAAACGCCAATTCACTTTCGGTATTTCGCACTATCAGTGGTTGGGTAAGGACGGCAGCCTTGCGGTTTACGCAGACGGACAGGCCTATCTGATGCAGTCCACAGACAGCGCAAGCAGGCCACTGCAAATCACACCAAGCCCGCACCGCCACAGTGGTTTCAACCCAAGCGCCAGCGGTTTCCTAATGAGCTATGTGCGGGACAACAACCTGTTTTACAAAGCGATGGACAATCTTGAAAACGAGATTAGGGTCACTATAGATGGCGGCGAAAATCTAAGCTACGGCCTTGCCGATTTCTTGGCAGCAGAAGAAATGCACCGCTTCGCCGGAGCCTGGTGGTCGCGGTGCGACCGATATCTCATCTACTGTCGCAATGACGACACCCCTGTAGAGGTAAGTCATCGCATGGAGATCGATGGCAACGGCTCGCGTACCGTTGCCCAACGCTATCCCTATGCTGGCGCGACCAACCCAGCGGTTACGCTGCATATTTTTGATACTCAAACCCGGCTATCTGAGCAAATTTGGGCCTCTGCAGATGGCACTGACAATACTTATTTAGCGCGCATTTTGCCTGTAGAAAACGGTCTGTGTATGCAAACGCAAGACCGCCTGCAGCAAAATCTGTCGCTGCGCTTTTATGACTTTGAGCAACAAAACTGGTTCGAACGTTATCGCGAGACTTCAGCCACATGGATCAATTTAACCGATGACCTGCACGAGCTAGACGACCACCAATTACTGTTTTCCTCCGAGGATGAAGGCCAACGGCAGGCCATTGTCATTACTCCAAACAATGCGGTTAGGCGCTTGCGGGGACCATCGCATGTCAACCAAATTCTCTCGACCAACGAACAAACGGCGCTGGTAACCGGATGGGATGAAACCCCCATTGATAACCACCTTTTCGAGATTGCCTTGGATGGCTCTGGTTATCAGCAGCTAACCACCCAAACGGGCGTGCATGAAGTGGTGGTTGCCCAAGGCACGTCACTGTTCCTCGACCGCTACAGTAGCCTCAAAACCCCTCTGCGAATTACCCTGAACGATATGAACGAAGGCGAACTGCAAGTTCTTGCAGAGGAGACCATTAGTGCTGATCACCGCTACGCACCCTTTGCGCAACACCACGTGACGGCCCAGTTCGGTACCGTATTGAGCCATGGACACGAGCTGCACTATCGCCTCACACCCCCTGCGAAAATCCAAGGCAAGCACCCGACCATCGTCTATGTTTATGGCGGACCCGGCGCGCAAAAGGTGCGTCGCGACTGGGGCACCTTGCTGGTCCAATTGTTTGCCCAGCGCGGCTATGGGGTGCTGGAATTAGACAACCGCGGCGCCACCAACCGGGGCAGTCTATTCGAGGCACCCTTGTACAAAAAAATGGGCAGCATCGAGGTGGAGGATCAACTACTAGGCACGCAGATTTTAGCCAATGAGTCTTGGGCAGATCCCCAGCGTGTTGGCGTTTTCGGCCACAGCTACGGCGGCTATATGACGCTCATGTGCTTGTCCCAGGCCGGTCATTGCTTCAAAGCTGGTGCTGCAGTGGCGCCGGTGGCCGATTGGCGGCTTTACGATTCTCACTACACCGAGCGTTTTATGGGTTTACCCGACGACGACGAGAAGGCTTATCAAGCCAGCAGCGTGTTGCCCCATCTGGCCCAGTTAGAACGACCGCTGCTGCTGATTCACGGCATGGCCGATGACAACGTGCTGTTCACTCACAGCACCATGCTGATGTCAGAACTGCAAAAGCTCGGCAAATCCTTCGAACTCATGACCTATCCCGGTGCCAAACACTCAATGCAGGAGGCGCATGTTTCGATTCATCGCTTCAACACCATCCTGCAATTTTTTGATCGGGTGTTGTAACCAGAGCAGTGACCAGTTCGCGCATACTCAGCCGCCGCAGTTAAACAGCCGCACAAAATTTTCCGCCGTTTCAGTGCGTAACCGTTCCACCGGTGTATCCCGCAGCCCGGCAAGAAATTCTGCTGTGTGGGCCACAAAGGCGGGCTCGTTGATTTTGCCTCGTCTTGGTACCGGAGCCAGCCAAGGCGCGTCGGTTTCGATTAACAAACGCTCGGCAGGCACTTGGGCTGCAACCTCACGCACGTTTGCGGCGTTCTTGAAAGTGACGATGCCAGAGATAGAGATATAGAAACCTAGGTCCAGTGCTTGCTTGGCCATGGACCAAGATTCGGTAAAGCAGTGTAGGACACCGGCGACGCCTTGGTGGGCACGCAAAAGGTTTAGCGTGTCTTGCTCTGCTTGCCGGGTGTGCACGACTACTGGCATTTGATGCTTCACACCCAGCCCAAGCTGTAGCGCGAAGGCCTCGCGCTGGCGCGCCTGATCGGTTGCCGTACCTGCGTGCAGGTAGTCCAAACCGGTTTCACCAACGGCGACAACCCGCTCGTCGACCAAGGCCTGCTCGATCCAATCTAAATTCCCCTGCGCTGCGTCAGGGTGAACCCCCGCTGTAGCCCAAACATCGGCATGGACGTCTGCTAGGGCCTTGACCCCGGTAAAACCCGCCTCATCGACGCTGATACAAAGACAAGCAGTCACACCGGCCTCCCTAGCCCGGTGAATGGCCGCCTCTGGGTCATCCAGATAATTGAGGTGGCAGTGGGAATCAATCAGCATGCTATCGCTCCAAGCGGTTAATGCAGTTAACCATCAGCTGTCTTGGCGCATGCGCGCCTGATAGGCAACGACTTGCTGCCATAGGTGGAACAAGCGCTCTAACGCTAGGCGCACGTTGGTTGAGTTCGTGGTGTCCAGCATCCGCCGAGTGTCGTTCAGCTCATCGGCAAAAGCTAACAGCGCCCGACTGGGGGCGTGCCCCTGTTGCGCAATCAAGAGGCGAAACCAACTGGCGAGCACAAGCTCTGTGCCTAGGTTAATCACCCTATCCACCAGCTCGGAAAAGTGCTGGGATGCGGCAACCTCGGCTAACAGCGGCTGTAAGTCGAAGTCCGCAAACTGCTCTCGCATGGTAATTGGCGCGTAGCCTGCCTGAGCAAGTTGTTCCGGCGTTGCTGCAACCCCCTGTTCCCGCAGCCAATTCTCAGCTTGGGTTATTGAACCCGTTACCTGAAAGTGTTGGCAGCGACTGCGCAGCGTCGGCAGCAGTCTGCTCCAGTGCGCCGTGCACAGCAAAATATGCGTATTCGCTGGCGGTTCTTCTAGCGTTTTCAGCAGTGTGTTGGAGGCATTGGTGTTGAGTAAATGGGCGTCCAAAATAGCCGCTACCTTGCGTGGCGCAATCTGTGGTGTCTGCACAGCGAAGGCATTCAATGCGCGCACTTGGTCCACTTTGATCATGCTGCCGTCTGGCACAGCCCAGCGAAAGTCAGGGTGGGCAAGCTCCTCCGGCTGCTGATTTTGGTCCAGTCCCAGCAGCAACATGGAGGCTCGGGCCAATAGCGATTGACCGCCCCATCCTTCTGCGCAGGAGAGTCCAATGGCGGCTGGCAGCGCATCGCGTGCCAAGCGTTGTGCGAGTTCGTCGAGCACTTCGGCATGCCAAGGGTACGCCTCCATCAGGTCTGCACACGCCCGATAAAGTCGACAATGACTTGCTGCACTTGGGCCTGCACGAGATCCAAGGTTTGGGAGGCATCGATGGTTGTGAAACGCTCATGCTCTGCAGCCCGGGCCAAATAGCCTTGTCGTACTCGATCAAAAAAGTCCCGGCGCTCTACTTCCATACGGTCTTTTTCACGATCGGCAATGCGCTGCTCTGCAATGCTCGGCTCGAGATCCAGATATAGGGTGAGATCCGGTTGCAGACCCGCCTGAACCCAAGACTCAAGGGTCTGTAGTTTAGCGAGGTCTAGCTGTCTGCCGTAGCCCTGATAAGCAAAGGTAGCGTCAGTAAAGCGATCGCAGACCACCCACTTTCCTGCCGCCAAGGCTGGCTGGATTACATGGCTTAAGTGCTGGGCGCGAGCTGCAAAGACCAGCAGCAATTCGGTTATACCGTCGACGCTCTCATGCCACTGCTGCAGCATGGTGTCGCGTAGCGCTTCCGCCATGGGGGTTCCACCGGGTTCACGAGTTCGCACGAAGTCGATATCTGCCTGCTGCAGCGCGGCGCAGACCGCATCTACATTGGTGGATTTACCCGCGCCCTCGGACCCTTCTAGGGTAATAAACTGTCCGCTCATGGGTCGCCTTTTGAGAGTTGGTAGCGCCGCACTGCGGCATTGTGCTCCCCAAGAGTACGCGAAAATTGGCTACTGCCGTCGCCACGTGCAACGAAATAAAGAAAATCGCCGTCGGCGGGGTTAAGGGCTGCCTCAATGGAAGCCAACGAGGGTAACGCTATGGGGGTCGGCGGTAGGCCCCGATGGCGGTAGGTATTGAAGGGTGAGTCTACCCTTAGATCTCGGCGTTTGATGTCGCCATCGAAGCCCTCTCCCAAGGCATAAATCACCGTGGGGTCGGTTTGTAGCTTCATGTTTTGCTGCAAACGCAAATGAAACACCTGACTGATCTGCCTGCGGTCTGACTCGCCATCACTCTCTTTCTCAATAATGGAAGCCAATACCAGCGCTTGAGTAGGGGTCTGCACCTCCAGGTCTGGTGCACGCTGCTGCCATGCCTGCATCAACTTGGTCATCATCGCGTCATGCGCACGCTGCAGTACGCTTAACTCCGATGCGCCAGCCGATACAAAATAAGTATCGGGAAAAAATGCGCCCTCAGCGAAGGGTAACTGTAACTGCAGCTCATCGGCCAAGTGCATCAACCCAGCCGACTCTTGGGACAGCACGTCATTGTTACCAAGCAAGCTCATAACGAACCGTAAGTTCGCGCCTTCTGGTAACCGAATGGCATGCTGTTGCACCATGCCAGCAGCTAGGCGTCGCAATAATTGGGCGGGGCTAAGATCGGCTGGTAGTTCGTAAACACCAGCCTGTAGTTGCCGGTCTAATCCCGACGCCCGCGCATGCATGCGAAAAAATAGATTGTTTTCGATCAGGCTCTGATCTTGCAGTGCGTTGGCTACCGTTCGAAGGGACGCTCCCTGCGGCACTTCGAATACTGTGGCGGGGTGTTTATGGGCCTGCTTGGGCCATACCTGCAGCACATAATAACCGCCTGCAGCCAACAGACCGATACAGGCGGCGATGCCCAAATAGAGAAAGAGAAACAAGGGTTGGCGAGGGGATATTCTGCCCGGTCTAACCATACGCGAGTGCTGCTCTACTAAACTTTACCGAACACCAAGGTACCGTTAGTGCCACCAAAACCAAAGGAGTTGCTCGCCGCCGCAGTCATTTCGACGTCCCGAGCCGCGTTCGGCACATAGTCGAGATCGCATCCTTCACCGGGCTTATCGAGATTGATCGTTGGTGCAATCACCTGATCCTGCAACGCCTTGATGGTGAATATTGCTTCCACGGAACCCGCTGCGCCAAGCAAGTGACCAATCATCGACTTGGTTGAACTGACCATAAGCTTGGTGTCATCGCCGAAGATCGATTTCACCCCCTTAGTCTCGGCTACATCGCCCAGCGGGGTCGATGTGCCATGGGCATTCAAGTAGCCCAATTGCTGCGGATTCAGACCGGCGTCATTGAGCGCGTTGCGCATAGCCGCAGCACCGCCCTCGCCGCTCTCCGCTGGCCCGGTGATATGGAACGCGTCGGCACTCATACCAAAGCCGAGCACCTCCGCATAGATTTGCGCGCCACGCGCCTTAGCCCGCTCGTATTCCTCAATCACCAGTACCCCTGCGCCCTCGCCAAGCACAAAGCCATCGCGGTCTTCGTCCCATGGCCGGCTCGCCTTCTCTGGTTCGTCGTTACGGCTAGAGAGCGCACGCATGGAGGCAAAACCACCGACAGTAATTGGCGATGTGGCAGCCTCGGCTCCACCCACTACCATCACATCGGCATCACCGTACTGGATCATGCGAGCGCCGAAGCCGATATTGTGAGTCCCTGTTGTGCACGCTGTTACCACAGCGATATTTGGGCCTTTAAAACCGTACTCGATGGATACGTTGCCCGAGATCATGTTGATAACCACACCCGGTACAAAGAATGGGGATACGCGCCGAGGACCGCTTTTAACTAAGGTATCGTGGGTAGTTTCGATGGTGTTAATACCACCAATGCCGGAGCCAATAGCCACGCCAATGCGATCAGCGTCGGCAGGGTTTGCCTCAAGCCCGGCGTCTTTAATGGCCTGTGCTGCGGCGGCAACTCCTAGCTGAATAAACTTGTCAATGCGCCGTGCTTCTTTGGGGTTCATATAGGGCGATATGTCGAAGTCGCGAACGCTTCCGCAAATTTTTACGGCATAATCTGTGGTGTCGAAGGACTCGTTTAAGCCGATGCCGCTCTGTCCGGCAACCGCTGCTTGCCAAGATTCGTCTACGCTGTGGCCGATCGGGCTGATCATACCCATGCCAGTAACGACTACTCTTCTTTTGGTCATTTTGAAATATCCACTTCAGTGCTCAGAGTCCAAAACCTCAGGTCTAGGACGCAGGTTAACCTTAGTAGGCGCGAAGCTACAATTATCGCGCAAAAAAGTCGCGCAAAGAAAAGGGGCGATAGCGCCCCTTTTTGTATCTGTGCTGCACACTTGGACTTACGCTTTACTGGTGCGCCAGAATGTAATCGATTGCTTCTTTCACCGTAGTGATTTTTTCCGCTTCCTCATCAGGAATTTCGGTTTCAAATTCTTCTTCCAGAGCCATTACCAATTCCACAGTATCTAGCGAATCCGCTCCTAAATCTTCGACAAAGGAGGCGTCGCTTTGTACGTCATCTTCTTTTACACCAAGCTGCTCGCAAATCAGCTTTCTTACGCGTTCTTCAATATTGCTCATACGGCTTATTACTCCCTAGATAGTGTTGGGCGCGACGGGATCGGAATTCTATAGAGGCACCATAGCCAATTCAAGCAAACTATGGGTCTTAATGAGTGGCTTATCTAACGGCCATTTTTGCAATTATCTTGTTGATTTGACGCAACTTTTCTCTCAGCGCTATGGAACATTGTGGTCTCAATTAGAGCCCATTTGCACCTTTTACGGCTTGATGCAGTTATCAACTCTGACAAACCATATGGGCTTTCTTCGGATTTTGCTGGCGCTAAGCAAAAAACAACCCGCCGTTGACCTGTAGAGTTTGACCGGTGATATAGCCCGCTTGCTCAGAGCAAAGGAAGCTCACCGCTGCGGCAATTTCGGTTGCTTCCCCCATGCGGCCCAACGGAATGCGCTCGAGCATGGCCGCAGTCTGGTCCTGGGTTAGCGCCTCGGTCATGTCGGTCACGATAAATCCTGGGGCCACTGCGTTTACCGTTACGCCGCGAGAAGCCACCTCCATTGCCAAGGAGCGAGTAAATCCCTCCAAACCCGCCTTGCTCGCAACGTAGTTACCCTGCCCGGGATTACCCAGTCGCCCGACCACGGACCCAACATTTATTACCCTGCCCCAGCGGGCCTTCAGCATCCCGCGCAATACCGGTTTGGTGACACGAAAAGCGCCAGAAAGATTCGTATCGAGAACCTCAGACCATTCACTTTCCGACATCCGCATAAGCAAATTGTCCTTAGTGATACCAGCATTGTTCACCAAAATCAGCGGTGCACTTGCCAGATCACTGACTTGGGCAAATAACTCAGTAACGGACTCTGGGCTTGCGATATCCAGCTGCAGACCTCGGCCCTGCTCACCTAGGCGGGCGGTGATGGCATCTGCTCCAGCCACCGAAGTTGCTGTACCAACCACAAAAAAACCGTCTTCGCGAAGCCTGTCTGCAATCGCTGCACCAATTCCTCTACTGGCACCGGTTATTAGCGCAGTTACTCGTTCTGTCATCTCATATCCTTCTTAACCTTTGCTGAAGCGCTACAGCGCGTTTGCTGCTGCCACGCCATCTGCAGTGGCTAACCCGATGGTTGGCGTTGCACGAGAAATTCGCTTAACCAGACCTGCAAGCACGTTGCCCGGGCCGCACTCGACAAATTGCTCTGCGCCCGCATCGAGCAAGGAGCCAACGCAAGTAGTCCAGCGCACGGGGGAATACAGTTGCTCTACCAACAGTTCCCGCATTTGCTCTACCGAGGTCGCAATCTGGCCGTGCACATTTTGGTAAACAGGAACCCGCGGCATGACAAACTCAACGTCGGCCAATGCGGCGGAAAAGTCCTCAGCGGCCGATCGCATAAGGGTTGAGTGAAATGGGCCACTGACATCCAGCAGCACTGCTCGTTTCGCGCCAGCAGCCTTACAGGATTCGATTGCCGCAGTCACTGCGTCAGTTGCGCCAGCAATAACAACTTGGCCCGGTGCATTAAAATTCGCAGGACCTACTTTGCCATCGACCTGCGCACAGCACTCAGCAATGGCTGCATCTTCAAGCCCTAGCACAGCAGCCATGGTGCCTTGTCCGCTGGGCACGGCTGCCTGCATTAGCTCGCCGCGCTTGCGCACCAGCCTCACGCCATCTTCAAAGGTCATGGCGCCTGCGCAAACCAGTGCCGAGTACTCCCCAAGACTGTGGCCGGACATCATGTCTGCTTTGCTGCGCGCATCGGACCACAAATCCCAAAGCGCCACACTAGCAACCAGCAGCGCAGGTTGCGTGTTTTCTGTTTGCCCTAGCACCTCGGCAGGCCCTTCTTGGGTCATCGCCCATAAATCAAAGCCCAGTACCGCAGAAGCTTGCTCAAAACGCGCCTGAATGGACGCATGAGTATTGGCGAGTTCACCCAGCATGCCCACTGTTTGAGCCCCTTGACCGGGAAAAATTGCGGCTATTGTCCCTGCAGTACTCATAAATCTTCCTTTTCCGTCCGTGTATGTCGCGCCTCAAGTGGTAACACTTCTGCGCACAACCAACCGTGATTCGTCAGCGGCTTAACTTTTGTTGCCAGCTATTTTGCCAGCATGTCTTGGCAAGCATCGGGCAGTTGCGCGCGCACATAATCTCGCCCCTGGATTAGCGCGCTCAAAAAGCTTCGCGCTGAGGCACTGCCATGACTTTTCACCACGACGTGCTTAAGACCCGCAAACAGCGCGCCATTGTACCGGTCTGGGTCAATACTCGTAGCGAGTTTTTGCATTTCTGCCTGACCATTACTCAATTGCTTAAGTTCATTGCCTAGGTACGAGGCCATACTTTCTATAGTCTTTAATACCAAATTGCCTGCATAGCCATCACAGACGATAACATCTGCTTTACCGGCAAAAAGATCACTTGGCTCCAAAAATCCAACACCGTTGAGGCGCGCATCGTTGGCAATGAGGTCTGCGGCAATGTTGATATCGGCCTTACCCTTACCGGCTTCGATGCCGATATTCAACAGCGCCACGCGGGGACTAGTGCGCTGGTCTACACCGTCTTCATGGGACCGGTAAAGGGCACTACCCAAACGCGCAAACTGCTGCAGCAATGCCGGTGGACATTCAACATTTGCGCCGAGATCAAGCAAGTAGAACTGGCCCAAAGGGCCTTGAAAAGCCTTAGCAATAGCAGGTCTGCGCAGCGTGTTCATTGTGCCAACAAGGTGGCGGCCCAACACCATAATCGCCTTGGTATCCGCTGAACTGACAACGGCATCCACCTGCCCGTGGGCAAGTTGAGCAAGGCATTGGGCCAGCGAAGTTTTGAGGGTGTGCTTTAAAAGTACTCGGGGGGACTCGACACCTGAAAGGCTATGCTGAGCGCCGACGAACTGCGTTCCCCGCGTCGTTAGATATTTCAACCCAGCAGAGTCAAGTTTGGCTGGATCGCCAAACAGCACCAGTTCCTCTGGGCTAGGGTAGGCATGGCAAGCAAGCATGTTTTGATCACCAGCGCCCACGCCGCCCATTAGATCGACTGCAATTTTCAAGGAAATCCTAAGTGCTTACCTGACAAGGTACATCAGTACCCGTTTGCGACTGCGCTGCGCTTACGGTAGGTAGCCTAAGGGCCCTAGCTCTTGTCTGGCATAACTTGCTTACCACGGTAAAAGCCATCTGCACTGACGTGGTGCCGTCGATGGGTTTCGCCTGATGTGCTCTCTACCGACAGAGCAGGATTGCTGAGAGAATCGTGAGAGCGTCGCTGGCCGCGACGTGAGCGCGTTACCTTGCTTTTTTGAACTGCCATTACTAGTTGTCCCTTTGTTCGAACCTTAAATCTGTTTATCGAGGAGTATTACCTCTTGCGCGTCACCGCTTTAGGATGCGTCGTCTTCCCCATTCTGCAGCGCCTGCTTCAGGCCCGCAAATGGTAGCCGCCGATTATCGTCGACGTCTTCCTGTATAGTCTCAACACTACCGTTTTCTAAACCATCACCACCATAAAACATGGCTGGCATGTTTGGACAGTCATCGTCCAGGCATACCCTATCTGGCAGCGCTAGCAACAGTTCGTCCTCAACCAGTTCGACCACATCTAGGTTCGCACTAGAAACAACCACGATTTCGGGGTCAGCCTGTTGGCTTGCCCAAGTCGCGGCTTGGTCTTCATCAAAAGCAAGCAAGGCCTCAAAATTCGCCTGAATTTTTCGCGGCACTGTTTGATCGCAGCGATGGCACCCCAGTTCTGTGTCGCCTTGCACTGTACCTACCACATGCACCCTACCCTGATCATCTCGCCTAAACGCGAGGCGAATTGCAACTTGCCCTGAGTAGCTACACTCTTGAGCAAACCTCGGCAATAACTGCGAGTCCAAAAGGCGAGTTACTACTGCTTGCTGTTGCGCGAGAGAGCGGTAGGTCGACGAGCCTGAGGCTTGGGAATTCATGGCGGCGCAACTATAGGTACCTCTGCGCAGCGTGTAAAGTATAAACCTTGGCAAGGTGCAACTTAGCGTTTACTCAACTCGCTGATTTGACTGACATTTAATCAGTAAGTCCCCAGAACGACTGCGCTGCCGACTACGTTACCAGTGCCTTGGAGTAAACTTTTGAACGATTCGCTCATTCTTGGCTCATCCTCACGCTATCGTGCCAATCTATTAAAATCACTAAGACTGCCGTTCGCGCAGGTTTCACCAGAAATCGATGAAACAGCGCTGGTGGGCGAGTCTGCTCCAAATCTCGCTACGCGGCTCGCTCTGAGCAAGGCGATGCATATTGCTGAGCAGCATGTCGGTGCGGTGGTTATTGGCAGCGATCAAGTCGGCCAATGCGGGCCTCATCTGCTCAGCAAACCCGGGACTGCGGCCGCAGCAATCCGCTCTTTACAGTCCACTAACGGGCAGCTCGCAACGTTCTACACCGCCGTCAGTCTCGTCAGAATTAGCGCCGACGGCAAAGCCCAGTCGACCAGCGACGTCTGCGTCACTGAACTGAAATTCCGGCAGCTGACTGACGCACAAATTGCTCAATACGTGGATCAGGACCAGCCCTTGGACGCGGCGGGGGCCTTTAAGGCCGAGAGTCTGGGTATTGTATTGTTTGAGTTCATTCGGGCCGACGACCCGAGTGCCCTTATCGGGTTACCGTTGATAACCGTCGCGACGCGCTTGCAACAGTTTGGCCTCGACCCGTTGAACCCACCCGTGCCTTAAACATCAACACCAGAGGTTGGACCTACGTGGAGGTAGCGTCCGCATCGTGACGAGACTGTATTTGCTGCCAAACCTGCTGCATCGTCGCCTCCACTGGTGCGGACAAATCTAACCGATCAGTGCCAAGGGGCACGACGAGGCGGGACGCATGCAGACACAACCTCTGTGCGTCACAAGCAGGACCTTGTTTGCCATATTTTGTGTCCCCTAGAATGGCATGCCCTTGGGCTTGAGCATGCACCCGAATCTGGTGCGTGCGGCCTGTGTGTAGTGTCGCCTGCAGCAGAGTCGCTTCTTGAGTCCGCTGCTCAATCTGAAAATCGGTTCGCGCGACCTGGCCTGCGGCATCGACACGCACTCGCCGTTCACCCCAATCTGTAACGTAGCGCAGCAACCGATCCTGTACGGTACGTACCTTAGTCGGCCAACGACCTGCAGCGATGAGCGTGTATTTCTTTTTCACACGGCGCTCGCGAAAAGCGGCCTGCACCTCTTTCAGAACCCCCCTTTTTTTACACAAAAGCAAGCACCCGGAAGTATCGCGGTCGAGGCGGTGCGCCAATTCAATGCGCGGCTGGGTGCGCATCACCCGCAGCAGTTCGACCACTCCAGATGCAATCGAACTGCCGCCGTGTACAGCGAATCCATAAGGTTTATTGATCGCGATAAAATCATCATCCTCGAACAAGATACTGGCTTCCAATACCGCTTCCGTTTCGTTGTTGAGGCGCGTTGGGACGTCTGCCCGAGTAATGACCGGTGGAATACGCACATGATCTTTGTATTGCAGGCGATAGGTTTGTTTCACTCTGGCACTGTTTACGCGCACCTCGCCCTTGCGCAAAATCGAGTAAATTTTCTGCTTCGGGACACCCTTGAGACGACGCATCAGAAAATTATCGATACGCTGACCTACATCATTCTCGTCTTCAATGTCTACGAAGGTGACGCTCACTAGACGGTCGACCGCAGAGAAAAAATCAAGGGTTTGAAGGGCTTAGCAATCACTGTTAATATCCATCGCCTTGTCGACCGATTGCAGCCTTATGCTGAGCCGGTTTCGACATTCTACGCGAAAGCCTAAACCAATGTGTCGACACATTTTTCTCGCGGCTTTGACGTATAAGTGAATACAGGTTCTGAGCTGGCGCTTTATCAGGCGACAGCTTGAAGGGGAAGGAAATAGTAAGCAACTGCCCGAGGGCAGCGACCACATGATCGTGAACAACCGCCACAACCCAATGAGGTTTACAAGAGCGAAACTAGGCGATTAAACAGACTGGAATAGATCCGGTTAATTCGGTACGACAAGGCTAAGGCCGGAACTGAACTGACAGGGTCAAGACAAAGCCCGGTGGCACCTTAACTTAGCTACCGGGTACTGCGAATTTAGCAACCGACTAGGAATCGGTTGCCCGGCTCCGCGGGGAGAATTCGTAGGACACGCAGATCGTCAAAGTTCTGCTGAAAAGACATAACGAACATTTAGTTAACTAAAAAACTAGTGAACGACAGTTACAGATTTT
This sequence comes from uncultured Gammaproteobacteria bacterium, assembly GCA_913049565.1. Next base: position 13,880 of record CAJWZG010000002.1, on the reverse strand, counting down.
AAATTTAGACGCTTAGTAGGCTGCATCGACCTAATTTGCCATTGATCGATGCGAGCAAAGCGATACGGCCCAAGGGTCGGCAGCGGATTAGTCCGCAGCGAAGAACAGCAGCCAAGGGCTCATGATGACGGCAAATAACCCGAATCGAGATCTCTGGCAAAAGAACTTCACCAAATCTGCTATTGCAGGGGTGATTAATCTGAACCGGAACAGTAAGAGGAACGACTAAGACAGAACCTAATTTTTGCGTCGAAAACAGCCATAGCAGCTGGCGAGACGCCCATGGGTTCAACGATAAAGCACATTTTTGCAGCGAATACTTGCTGCGGTTGATGTGTTTTGGTCTTTAAGGTTTCTTTTCCTACTAGCTTCAGCTGTTTCTTCTCGCGAGCAAGGTTTTTCGCCTTAAAGCCCTACCTAGCGTCCTTTAGCAACGACAGCAGCCTCGGCAAGCCATCTCGGCCGGCGCAGTCGCTTAGGACATATTATGAAAAGAATGCTTATCAACGCTACCCAGTCCGAAGAAGTTCGGATTGCACTGGTAGACGGTCAAAAACTCTATGACCTAGACATTGAAAACAGCGCCCGTGAGCAAAAAAAGGCGAGCATCTACAAGGCCAAGATCACTCGGGTTGAGCCAAGCTTAGAAGCTGCGTTTGTGGATTTTGGCTCCGAGCGACACGGTTTCTTGCCGCTCAAGGAAATTTCCCGCAACTACTTCAAGAAAGGTGCGAGCGCACGTGCCCCCATTCAAGAACTGGTTCGAGAAGGCCAAGAAATTTTGGTACAGGTGGAAAAAGAAGAACGCGGTAACAAAGGTGCAGCACTCACCACGTTTTTGAGCCTTGCTGGTCGCTACATGGTCTTAATGCCAAACAACCCTCGAGCCGGGGGTATATCGCGAAGAATCGAAGGCGAGGAACGCGACCAACTGCGCAGCGCCATGTCGCAGATGGAAATTCCTGAAGGCATGGGAGTTATTGTCAGGACCGCGGGAGTCGGTCGCAGCGCAGAGGAACTGAATTGGGACCTTAACTACCTTCTGCAGGTCTGGCAGGCCATTCAAAATGCCGATCAAGACGAACCTAATCCTTCCCTGCTCTATCAAGAAAACAGCGCTGTATTGCGTACCATTCGTGACAACCTGCGCTCAGATGTAGGCGAGGTGCTGGTTGAGGGCGAGGCAGCCTATGCCGAAGCCTCAGCGTTTATCGCTCAGGTGATGCCCAACTATTCAGCGAAACTCAAAGCCTACGATGACTCAATCCCTCTGTTTAGTCGCTACCAAATTGAGAGCCAAATTGAGACTGCTTTCGAGCACACGGTGAAGTTACCGTCCGGCGGAAGTATCGTTATCGATCCCACCGAAGCCTTGGTGTCTATCGACATTAACTCGGCCAGAGCTACCAAGGGCCACGATATCGAAGAAACCGCCACCAATACCAACCTTGAAGCAGCCGACGAGATAGCACGTCAGCTGCGCATTCGTGACATCGGCGGCCTGGTTGTTATCGACTTCATCGACATGATCAACCCAGCAAATCAGCGGGCGGTCGAAACACGCATGCGCAATGCGCTGGAATCTGATCGGGCGCGCATCCAAACCGGTCGCATTTCACGCTTTGGCCTAATGGAAATGAGCCGCCAACGGCTGCGTCCCTCCCTAGAGGAAATCAGCACCGGACTATGCCCTCGCTGCAATGGTCAAGGCCGCATCCGCGATACCCGATCACTGGCACTGGCGATTTTACGAGTCATGGAAGAAGAGTCGCTGAAAGAACGTAGCGCGGTTATTCGTGTGCAGGTACCGCTATCCATAGGCGCTTTCTTGTTAAACGAAAAGCGCAGCGATCTTGCAGATATTGAACAGCGCACCGGCACACATATTGTCATCATTCCTAATATGAATTTGGAAACCCCTCACTATCTCGTCGAACGCCTACGCAGCGATCAGGCAGAGAGTGAGGGTGAAATCCCCAGTCACACGCTGTCGGATCTGGCCAACCAAGCCCAACAGCAGGAGATACCGGCAGAAACGCAAGCACCAATCAAGCGCGAAGCCGCAGTCAAGCCGCAGCTGGCTTCCGCTCCACCACCCCCGCAGCCGGTTGCTGCAGAACCCGCCAAGATAGAGCAAAAGCCAAAGCAGCCTGGCTTCTTTGGCCGCCTGATGACCGCCTTATTCTCGGATGAGCCCGTAGTTGAGGAAAAGCCAAAACGGGAACGCAACCAGCAAAACAAAGGCCGCAACCGCAGAGACGGTGAACGCAGAGACGGCGACCGCAGAGACGGCGAACGCAGAGACAGTGACCGCAATGGCCGACGACGCGGCAGAAATAGCAGCAGCGATCGGCGCGACAAGGATGAGCGCGCAGAGAAAAATACAGACGAAACGAATGGGCGGGCTCAGTCAGAGCGACGCGCCAAGCCTGCAGAGAAGCTTGAGACTCAGTCTGAGATCGCGCAAGAAAACGATGCTGTTACCAAGCATGGCGACGAAACCAACGGACGACGTAAGCCGCGTCGCGAAGACCGTCGTCGTCGTGGCAATAGTGATGGTGATACTGGCGCCTCCAGTATCAGCCAAACGGAATCAGACAACGAAAACTTTACCGCGATTGCGGCTGCAGAGCGTCAGCCCTCCGCAGAGACCCTTGCCAACAGCAAGCGACAGCCGATGCGGGACCGCAATGTACAACGCGAACCGCAACCGAAGGGACCGCGCGCCGTAGAAAATCCAAACGCGGTGATTGTGCAAGAAGCCACACCGATTAAACCAGCCACACCAGCAGAACGCCCTGCGCCCCGCAGCGGCCGAGCGAGCAATGACCCGCGTAATAGAAACAAAGGAACCGCGAACAGTGGCGCCGAAACGCAAGGTGCAAAAACCAGCCCAATTGAGAGCCCGGTAGATACACAGCCTTCAGCGGATAATGTAGAGCAGCACGGCACCGTAGCGGAGATACAAGAGCTTGAAGTGCATCAGGAACCTTCCGCTACCCTAGAGCCTTCGGTTGACCAAGAATCTTCGATTGATCAAGAGTCTTCTATTGACCAAAAGCCTTCAGCGGATAAAGAAGCAGAAGACGGTCAAGGCCCTGCCGATGGGCAAGACACGGTGGTCGAAACAGAAGCAGAGGCTGAAGCCGTTGCTGATACCAAAGAGCAAGCAGAAACTGAAACCCAAGCAGAAGCTGGGCCTAGCGCCGATGTTCAATCAGACGAGACCTTAGAGGTCATAGTTGATGAATCAGTGCAGGCCGAGAGCAGTAGCGAGCCTAAAGAGAAAGAGGCACAACAATCACCGGCGGCTGCAAAACCAACCCGTACTTCTCGGGCCAGCAATGACCCCCGAGAAGTCAAACGCCGGGGGCGAGAGGACGCGCTGCGCGCTCAAGGTGTGAAAATTGGTGGTACGAAAAATGGTCAGGACACCACGGAGGGTTCCAACTCCAGTTCTAGCTGAAATCTATCCCGCACACTGCGTTGAATCTGCTGGGCAAAACTCAGCAGATCCTGCGCAGTTCCACCACCGTAATTGACCAATACCAAGGGCTGCTGAGGCCAGCACCCTATAGCGCCGTGGCGCACGCCCTTCCATTGTGCCAAATCTATGAGCCGCGCAGCTGACACCTTGAAATGCCCCTGAAACCGATATGGGTCGACACCAAGGCCCTGCAGCCGCCGGGCAACTGACTCATCGATGACCGGATTCTTAAAAAAACTGCCTACATTCGCAAACTGCGCAGGATCCGGCAGTTTGGATTGGCGCAAAGCAATCACCGCTTTGGCAACTTCTTCTGGTGTAGGCAGAGAGTGTCCGGCGCTTCGCGCATTGAGTATCTTTACCAGTTCCGCATAGGACAAGTTCACTCTAGGCTGCTTGTAAAGGCGCAAACGCACACTAAAAATAACAAGCGGTTCAGCGTTCGAGATAAAATGTCGCTTAAACATGCTGTCCCTATACCCAAGCGCACAGGCAGAAGTGGGTAGTTCTTGGACCGACCCATCGGCGCGTATGACCGTTACGGATTCCAGCAATTCCCCTAACTCTACGCCGTAAGCACCGATGTTTTGCACTGGGGCTGCACCGACCAACCCCGGTATCAGGGCTAAGTTTTCTAGTCCATACCACTGTTCAGCAAGGGTCTGAACCACCAGTTCATGCCAGTTTTTACCGGCCCCCACCTCGATGCTAACGTATTGCTCATCCATGCTGATCACTGTCACATCAGTGTTCATCACTCGACACACTAGGCCCTTAACCTGGGGCAATAGAACAACATTGGAGCCTTCCCCTAGGGTACGCAAAGCTAGGCCGTGCTCTCGCGCGTAGCCTATGGCCTGCTGGGCGTCTTCCAGCGTTGTAAGATCCGCCGCGTATTGCGCCATAGACGTCAAGGCGAGAGTATTCGTTAGCTGGGCTGACGCTCGGATCACAGGCTAATCTGCCGGAAGGTCAAATTAATTCTTGGCCCCAAGAGTTTTTTGGACGCTCGCAGACAGTGCCGCTGACGACCATCAAAGATCAATAGCGAGCCGTCGCCTAGCTCGAAGTTTTTGCGCTGGGCTAGTTCATCGCCAGTCTGTTCGTCAATACTGAAGCGCCGCGGCGTGCCCAAACTTAAGGAGGCGATGCTGCCACAACAGCCGCGCTCGTCATCACGATGCCAGCCCATGTACTCGGAACCATCGACATAGCGGTTCAGTAGCAAGAAGTTAAAGGGCTGCTGGGCCTTTTGCTCAACATCACGCTTAAGCGCCTGCAACGGCTCCGGCCAACCCCAAGCGTGGTGGTCTAGCCCCGTGTAGCGATAGTTCAAGCCCGCATCACCGAACCATGCCAAAGTACGCGGGGCCTGCACTTTGCGTCCAAAAATGCTGAAGGTCTCGCGCTGCCAGTCGATCCAATCGGCCTGCTCTAGCTGCTTTAGCCAACAAGAGGCTTGAGTTGGTGATAAAAACTCGCCGATGAAACGCATGGGTAATTCCAAAAGTGCCCGAAACTGTTAAGGCGCTAGGGTATACTAGCCGCGTTTTCACAACCAACAGAAGGAAAGCCTGTGAACATTGAGGGAAAAGTAGCAGTCATTACTGGCGGGGCTTCGGGTCTTGGCCGAGCCACTGCAGAAATGATAATCGCCAACGGCGGTCAGGTTGCGATTTTAGATTTAAACGAAGACCTAGCGAAAGCGACTGCCAGTGAGCTTGGCGATGCCCGGGCCTATCAGGTCAACGTCACCGACGACGAATCCGTTAGTGCCACTGTGAGCAAAATTGCGGAGGACTTTGGCGCCATTCATATCAACGTCAATTGCGCTGGTATTGGTGCTGCGTCCAGAACCGTTGGACGCGAGGGTGCACTGGACATCGCCAAGTTCAATTTTATTGTGCAGGTTAACCTTATTGGCACTTTTTCTGTGCTCAGCAAGTGCGCGGCAATCATGCAGCTGAACGAACCCGAGGGCGAAGCGCTAGAGCGCGGGGTCGTCATCAATACGGCTTCCGTGGCTGCCTTTGATGGCCAGATCGGTCAGGCCGCCTACTCGGCGAGTAAGGCAGGCGTATCTGGCATGACACTGCCAATCGCGCGGGATCTATCTCGCCAAGGGGTGCGCATTTGCACAATTGCTCCGGGTATCTTCAACACACCCATGATGGCTGGCGCGCCGGATCAGGTGCGCGACCCACTAATCGATATGGTCCAGTACCCCAAGCGCCTAGGTCTGCCCCCAGAGTTTGCTTCGCTAAGCAAGCAAATTGTTGAGAACGCTTACCTGAACGGTGAGACCATCCGTTTGGACGGTGGCATTCGTATGGCACCTAAGTAACAAAGGCAGCCGAAGTAGCAATAGTTCGCTTAAGACCAGCGATTGGGAAGCCCTCAATCGAGCTGGTATGGGCAACCAAAAGCGCGGGTCAGGTGCTGTTAGGGGCTAAACAGCGCCTGCACTCTCGCTAGGTCTGCAGGTGTATCCACCCCCCCAGGCACTCTTTGCTTGGCCTCGATCACTAGCAGCGGCAGGCCTGCCTGCAACCAACGCATTTGCTCAAGCATTTCAGTACGCTCTAAAGTCGATTCCCCAAGACCTATAAACTGTCGTAACGCAGCCACACGAAAGCCATAGATGCCTACGTGACGCGCAGCCTGCGGTGGCAATGCTTTACCAGCACTCTCACGCGGATAGGGAATTGGTGCCCGGGAAAACAGCATGGCTAGTCCCGCCTCGTTGGCCACCACTTTCACCACATTGGGGTCTAGAAAATCTGCATGGTGCTGTAGGGGTTCACTCAGAGTAGCCATCGCAACATCCGGTTGATCCAGCATGCCCTGACAAAGCTGATCGATTACGCTTGAGGGCACCAAGGGTTCGTCGCCTTGCACATTGACGACAATGTCTTCGTCGGACCAGCCGCGAAGCTCAGCAACTTCCATTACCCGGTCAGAACCCGACACATGATCGCTGCGAGTCATTTCCGCCTGCCAACCGTCTGCCGTCACTGCAGCAGCCACCCGCTCGTCATCGACTGCGACCACCACGCTATCGGCCATGGATAGCGCTGCTTGCCGTGCAACACGGACGATCATGGGCTTGCCGCCAATATCAGCCAACGGCTTGCCCGGTAAGCGACTAGACGCATAGCGAGCAGGAATGACGATGTGAATAGTCATCTAAACAGGCTCGATGGGCTGGGCTGGAACGATGTCCAGATCGTCCAAGCGCGCCATCAAGGCAGCGGTGAACTCGGCATCAAGCTCTGCCGCTATCTCTAGCGCCCATACATGACTCAGGTTGATGTCTAGCTCACAAAGCTTAATTGCGTCTTTGTCTGTGCACACGACGGTTACACCCCCGGCAAAATCTATCTCCTCACCGGTATAACCGTGATGATCAGGATAAACATGGGGTTCTACCGAAATGCCCAGATCTGTTAGCGAGCGGAGAAAACGATCAGGGTTACCAATGCCGCAAATAGCATGCACCCAGGGATAATGCTCGTGAAAGCTGGTTACCGCCGCTGTGGTGCCGTCGCTCAAGCGCCGAAAGCGCAATGGCCTGCTGTACATGCCGTATTCTCGGGACGATAGTCCTGAAGGCCCACCATGACTGACAACAAAGTCCACCTCACTCAAGCGCTCAACAGGCTCTCGTAGTGGCCCAGCGGGGAGCAACAAGCCATTACCTACGCCACGGGAGGCGTCGATAACCGCGATCTCAAGATCTCGCGCCATGGCGTAGTGCTGGAGGCCATCGTCAGCGATGATCAGATTGCAGCCTGCCTGCTGCAGTAGGCTTATACCGAGAGTACGTTCGGCTGCTATGGCGACCGGACAGTGCAGCCGGTGCTTGAGCATTACTCCTTCATCTGAATACTGTGAGGCCGCCGCCCCTGCAGGTAGCAGCGCGCCCTTACGGCTGAGTTTGCCCTTATAGCCCCTTGAAACCACACCCGGAGCGAAGCCTTGAGCCGTCAAGAAATTTACCAAGGCGACAACCAAGGGCGTTTTACCCGTACCCCCTACCGTGATGTTTCCAACTACAATTACCGGTAAGCGAGTTTGATTCTGCGCCGCAAGCTGCTGGCACTGGGCTTTCTGCGAGCGCGCTCTGCGGCTGCTCAGCCAACCATAAAGCCATGACAGGGGTAGCAGGGCCTTGACCCACAGAGCATCGCTATACCACGCACGGGTGATCGAGTTTGTCGATCGCCCAAGCAACGTACCCGAGCGAATCAACGAATTAGCTTCAGCAACTACTGGACTATCCGGCTCTACAGCCGTTTGCGCGTCCTCGTCATCTTGAAACTGGGCGTTGTACAAATCCGCGTAGGCACCGCTTTGAGTCAACAATTCGCTATGCGTACCCTGCTGCACAATCTGGCCGTGATCCATAACGACGATGGAATCAGCGGACTCCACAGTAGAGAGCCGGTGTGCGATAACCAGTGTAGTACGGCCATCCATGACTTCTTGTAAGGCCGCCTGTATGTATTTTTCCGACTCGTTATCCAGAGCCGACGTAGCCTCATCCATAATCAGCACCGGGGCATCCTTCAGCAGTGCCCTAGCGATAGCGATACGTTGACGCTGGCCGCCGGACAACAGTACACCGTCGTCGCCGACTATCGTATTGAGGCCATCGGGTAGCTGACGCACAAACTCATCTGCGTAGGAGCGCTGTAGCGCCTGGGAAATCGCATCATCGCTGGCATCGACCATGTCGCCGTAAGCGATATTGTTGCGCAGCGTATCGTTAAACAAAGTGACCTGTTGGCTTACAAAGGAAATATGCTTGCGCAAATTGCCAAGTTCAAAGTCTTGAATGTCGTTGCCGTCGAGCAAAATACTACCGCGCTCGACATCGTAAAACCGCGGCAGCAAGCTGGCCAAAGTCGACTTACCGCTTCCCGAGCGACCAACCAAGGCAACAGTTTGCCCGGGGGCAACATGCAAATTGATACCCTGCAGCACATCTGACCCATCTGACCCATCTGACAGGTAGCGAAAACTCACATCTCGAATCGCCACTTCGCCCCGTGCGCGGTCTAACTGAAAACTGCCAGCATTTTCTTCGATACCCGAGTCGAGTTGACGAAAAATGTCTTCAGCCGCGGCAAAGCCGCGCTGCAACTTGGCATTAATTTCCGACAATTTACGGATCGGCCGACCCAGCATGCCCGCCAGAACTAAAAATTCAACAGCCTTGCCGCTGGTAAGCTGCACACCAAATTCAGGGCTGTACAAAACGACGATGAGGCCACACAAGGCCAACGCAATAATGGTTTCATTAGTTTGCGAACTGAATACCTTGGTAATCACCATTTTCATATTTTGCTGACGATTAACCTTGCTCGCCGCCAGAAAGCGCTCCTCTTCCTGCTGTTGCGCACCAAAGATTTTCACCTCGCGGTAACCATTGGCTACTTCAGAAACCACATGGGTGACATCGCCCATGGAGTGCTGGATGCGTCGGCTTATGCGCCGAAAGCGATTACTGGCCAAGGCGACAACTAAGCCAAGAATGGGCGCCATCGCGATAAACAGCAGGGTTAGACGCCAGTCGATAAGCATCAGGAACACAAGGTAGACAATGACCTTAAGGCCGTCTTGAATAAGCGCACGCAAAGCATCGGTGCCGGTATCACGCAGTTGAGTCACAGTAAACGTGATCTGTGACACGATATGCCCTTGGCTGGCATTATCGAAATAACTGCTCGGCGACTTGAGAATATGTCCGAATAACTGCTCTCTTAAGTCATAAACCACACCAAAGGACACTCTCGACATCGCCGCTTCGCCGACGATCGCCCCTAGGGCCCGCATTACGGTGACCACCGCCATCATGATGGGAATTGTGGCGGCAGCTCGCACCTTGGCGTCATCCCAATCATCGATCAAATTGCCGAACAAACTAACAAAATAGCCCTCCGCCGCCGCCGCAGTAACAAATCCAAGTAAGGCGAAAATCAACAAAAACCAGTAACACCCTACATAGGACAGCAGCCTGCGGTACATGGACCAGTCGGATTTTTTTGCTGCGAGGTCGGTCTCTGTAGGTTGCATCTACTGATTCGCTCTGCTGTCTCGTTGGGGCAAGGGTTTTGACGTCGCCAAACTGATACGCACAAAACCCGCCGTGGCGCATGCGTCTAAGGCGTAAACAACCCACTGATGCATAGCCCCAGCATCTGCTCGCACCTCTACTGGATGCTCGGCCACTTGTTTTGCATCTATCTTGTTTGCAAAGTCCCTTACCGCACTGCGCAGCCTGTCAGTATCACTGCCAACGAGAACGCCAGCGACCCAGTATTCACCGGCCTCACTAATGGCAATGTCGAAGGTCTCTACGGGACCAGCAACGGCACTAGCAGACTCAGGCAAGGTAACGTCAATGCCTTGTTGCTGCACAAAATTTGCCGACACCATAAAAAAGATCAACAGCAAAAAGACCACGTCGATGAGCGGGGTAATCTCAATACCAGCCTCTCGACGCGCAGCGCTAAGCCGGCGCATTTAGGCCTGCCGCCTTGCTAGCTCGAAAAATTGATTGCTAACGGATTCAATCTCTAGCAGCAGGGTATCGACGTGCCGCAACAAAGCGCGGTGGCAGATTAGAGCGGGTATCGCAATAGAGAGTCCAGCCGCTGTGGTCACCAGTGCCGTTGATATACCGCCAGCAAGTAACTGGCTGTCGGTTTGACCAGCCGCAAACAGTTGATCGAATACTTCAATCAGGCCCACTACCGTACCAAGAATACCCAACAGCGGCGCAATCGACGCGACCACTCCAAGGCCTGTCAGATGACTCTCTAGGTCATGGGCAGCACCCTCCAAGGCGCCCTGTATTGCCTGCTGAAATTCTTCCCGAGGCAGTGAGAGATTGGCCAAGCCAACGGCCAACACATAACCCAACTGGGATGTTGCGCCTAGATCAGCCAACGCGTTACCTGCGGTAGGCCAGCCGGTTGCATCGTTGAGCCGGGCCAGCAAGGGAGTGGGCAGCACTTGGGCGCGGCGCAATGACCACCACCGTTCTAAACTGATTGCCAGCCCAACAACGCTGCACAACAGAATCGGCAGCATCAACAAGCCGCCAGCACGAAACAGCTCTAACATGCACTGGCCTTGTCTGGTCTTATCGTTACCACGAGCAGCCCCGTGCACTTATCGGCCAAATACTGTGCACCATGCCATCAGCCTCGCGAATCCAGTATTGGTCGTGAAGGTTCACCGTAGGATCACAGTGCGGCACCGCGAATTCGAGCACCTGCCCAAGCTGCACTGGTGGGGCTTCGTTTTGTCCGACGTCTTCGGCTAGAGGCAATATGAGCACCCCATGTTCGTCGCCAGCGAAACGAAATTGCACATCGGGCAGCGCATCGCAAACTGGATTCACGCTATCGGATGCAAAGGCTTTATAGCCGCCATCCACTGTAATGGTTGCGGCCTGAGGTTGACTGATTGCGGTACAGGCCACGGTAAGCGCCAGTTCGAAGCCTTGAAAACGATCCGAGCCAGCGCCCTGGACCTGACGATATTCCTCGTCCATGAAAATATAGCTGCCAACTTGAATATCTGTGAGCTGTTCAATTGTGGTGTCGATGTCGTAAGTGCCCGTACCGCCGCCGGTGACAATATCCGGGGTTACGCCACGAGCAGCGAGCAGCTCAAATTTATCCGCCAGTCTTTGCCAGGATCGTAGCGACTTCTCGCGCCGCTTCTCAAACTCCGGTATGTGCATAATATGCCCGGCATAATGTTGGACACCGGCAAAGTAGAATCGTCGGTCTGCTTCGATCTGATCTAACAAGCGCAGAAAGAGTGTGTCTTCGCGTAGCCCCGTGCGACCCATCGACACATCTAAATCCAGCACGATGCCAACACGTTTATCGTTATCAATCTCCGCCGCAAGCGCCGCTAGGCCTGCCAACGAGTCCACTACCAATAATAGCGTAATGTCTGGTGCTAACATGTGATTGATTACGCGTGCTTTTGCCGCCGTGGACACTGGCGAAGTCACCAACACTCGATCGATGCCTGCGCGGACCATAACTGCGGCCTCACTGACCTTGGCAGTGCATATACCTACAGCCCCAGCGGCCATCTGCTGCCGCGCGATTTCAGGACACTTATGGGTCTTGGCATGAGGTCTGAAGCCCTTGCCATGGGAACCTAGATGCTCGGACATGGCCCGAATATTATTGCTCATAGTTGCCCGATCGAGCACCAATGCCGGGGTTGGCAACTGGCCAATATCAATGGGCTTATCGAGCATCACTGGCTCTGTCGGGCGTTGCAGCACCGACTGCAACGCTAATTCTACTGCTGACGACACCTCTACCCCTTGTTAACGACTACTGTTCCAAGCATTCATCATAACGAGGATGGAGCCACAATAGCAGCCTAAGAGGTTGGTTTGTTTAAGCTTTTCGTAACCGACGCCTAGCACATAGTGAGTCCTCTAGGCGGACTGCTAAGCGGCAGACTTGGCGGCCCTGCAGCGCCCCATCGACCGTCTTTCATGACGCCAGACACTATTCCGCCAGTTCCTATTCCACCAGATCCTATACCGCCAGATTTTGTAGCGCCGCATCTTGTACAGCAAGTTCTTGCTCATGCTGTAATCGCAGTGCTGCCACGAGATGACGACAGACCTGCAACCCTGCTTCTCGCCCTACACTGCTGACCGCTTTAGAGTTGATCTGATATGTCACCCTGCCGGATTGAACTTGAGCGTTCACAAAATCTTGCGCGCCGTCATTAGCCTCGGTGGGCAGCCATAGATTCTTCTGACCCTTGTTATTACGCACGCTTCTCCGGGAGGGATTTGCGCCCTGCCCTTTACTGCGCTTGCGTAACGCCTTGGTCAATTGATTCACAGCGAGCCAATGGTCTTCGGCATAATTCAGGCCTGAAGTGGCAATTTTTTGCCCGTTGACCGTGGACTTGTTAGCCGCACAGTAACTAGCCGCAGACTTACTATTCAAGGATTTATCGGCCTGACGCTGTGCGTCCGGGTGCGTGGCAGGCGCCTCCACCTGCCTTTCAGGTAGCCTAAATTCACCACCAAAATCAAGCTGTTGCGGCGTTATCTGGTCTTCTATTTGCGGAGTTCGTCTGGTCATACTGTATAAATATCAATTACTGTATATTTATACAACTATTTTTTCAGCTGCGTTATTAGGAGCTCATCGTTCTGCCATTCGCCCAACAGCTCGGCACCCGCCTCGAAGCCTGTACCAAGCAATGCTTGGGCCAACGGATTCTCGATCAACCGCTGAATGGCACGCTTTAGCGGTCTCGCTCCATACACCGGATCGTATCCGGCCTCGCATACTGCGGACATCGCACGCTCACTTAATGTTAGGTGTAGTTCCTGTTGGGCCAGCCGCTGATTGAGCTGCAGTAACTGCAAGGCCGCTATCTGGCCGATTACACTGGCGTCTAAGGGCTTAAATACCACCACATCATCTATTCGATTAATGAACTCGGGGCGAAAGTGTTGGGCCACCACACCCATCACCATGGTGTTCAGCCGCGCCCCAGTATCTTCGGCGCTCAATGACTCATCGCCGTCTTGGGTAAAGGCCTGAATCGCCTCAGACCCAAGGTTTGAGGTCATAACCAATATGCAGTTACTGAAGTTAACGGTGCGGCCGTGACCATCGGTGAGACGACCGTCATCGAGTACTTGCAGTAACAGATTAAACACGTCGTTGTGCGCTTTTTCAATCTCGTCTAGCAGGATTAATGAATACGGTTTGCGGCGCACTGCCTGGGTGAGAAAACCGCCTTCTTCATAGCCCACATAACCCGGAGGCGCGCCGATGAGTCGAGCCACCGAGTGCTTTTCCATAAACTCCGACATATCGACACGAATCATGGCGTCAGCACTATCAAACAGCACTTCGGCCAGCGCCTTGCACAACTCAGTTTTACCCACCCCGGTGGGCCCAAGAAACATGAACGAGCCAGTGGGCTTACTTGGGTCTGACAAACCCGCCCGGGCGCGACGCACTGCCTGACTGACGGCCGCTATAGGCTCTGGCTGACCAATCACCTTATCGCTCAGCGACTGCTCCAAATGCAGTAGGCGTTCTTTCTCTGCCGACAGCAAACGCGCCACAGGAATACCAGTCCATTTCGCCACTACGTCGGCGATTTCTTCGGCAGTTACCTTGCTGCGTAGCAGTCGTGGCAGTGGGGTGTCCTCGCCGGCATCCCCATCAGCCTCTTCGGTTTGCGCCTGCAAACGTCTTTCCAGCTCTGGAATCACGCCATACTGCAGTTCTGACATTCGCGCCAAGTCACTCTCTCGCTTGGCTGCCTCAAACTGCAAACGCGCCGCTTCGAGTTCTTCCTTGATGTCCTGAGAGCC
>CAJWZG010000001.1 GCA_913049565.1 uncultured Gammaproteobacteria bacterium | reverse complement strand
CCATCGACAATCTCAGCCACAGAGTTGCCGAAGAGATCGCCGAGGTTGGCTCGATTAACTTCCGAATCCTCAATTACGTCATGCAGTAAAGCGGCCATTACGGATTGATGATCCATATTCATATGAGCGAGGATCAAAGCGACGGCGGTGGGATGAGTAATGTAGTCGTGGCCGGTACGACGGAACTGGCCGGAGTGGGCTTCACTTGCGTAGCTATGGGCCTGTCTAACTAGACCAATTTCGTCTTCGCTGAGATAGGAGAGATGGTCAATGAGTGAGTCAATAGTAGCGGGCGCCGCGACATCAGGTCGTTTGGCCTCGGCCGCCAGTTGGGCGACAAAGTATGACTCTTGGCGAGCCTCAGCCTGCGGCAGGCTCATCGTCTCCTAATCGACCGGCATTCAGGCTCGTTAGGCTAAAGTCGGTAGCAACTTCTTCATCGTCTGGCTTAATTTCTTGGCTGTCGAGCAACTCGTGGCTCATGACGCCTTTGGCGATCTCGCGCAACGCGATTACCGTGGGCTTGTCGTTTTCTTCGTCGACCAAGGCTTCGGTGTTGTAGTTACGCAAAGCCCGTGCGCGGCGACTGGCGAGCATTACCAAGTCGAACCGGTTGTCTACGTGGTCTAAGCAATCTTCAACTGTAATACGCGCCATGGGGTTCTCGTCGTACTGAATAAAGTACCCCACAGAATACAGGCGGGTCATCTCTAACACAAGGTAGGCCAGTCGAAGTTACCCGCCAACTAACGCTTGGATACTCGATCGGCGAAGCTGAACGGTTTTTGTCAGCCGCGCACTGCTCGTTATGCTGAGAAAATGCCTCACTGCTTGATCAAAATCATCGTTGATTACCAGATATTCGAAATTTGGCGCTTGAGACATATCTAGCTTAGCTTCGCTCAAGCGTTTTGCGATGCTCTCAGCGCTGTCTTCGCCCCGCGTCGTGAGTCTTGAAGTCAGCTCTTCAATAGACGGCGGCAATATAAAAATGCTGACGGCCTCAGGCATCAGGTCTCGTACTTGTTGGGCGCCTTGCCAATCAATTTCTAGAATGACGTCCTTGCCCGCACTTCGCTTAGTTTCAACTTCTTTTTTCGACGTGCCGTAGCGTTTTCCAAAGACGTTAGCGTGTTCGACAAAGTTGTCATCCGCGATCATCTGAACGAACGACTGCTCGTCGACGAAATAGTAGTTCTCGCCGTCAACTTCACCGCCTCTGGCTGGCCGGGTGGTATGGCTGACAGAGACAACCAACTGTGTGTCCTGCGCGAGGGCTGCGTTAACCAAGGAAGTTTTTCCGGCACCAGAAGGGGCAGAGACGAGAAATAAGTTGCCTGTTTGGATCATTGTTCTTTTCGATGATTTCTGTCGGGTTGATTTCTTGCCGTCGTAAAACGATTAAATGCAGTTTAATCGGAGTTAGTCGTCTTTGACCAGAAATCGACAAGATCGATGAACTGACGTTGCCTATTCAATGTTTTGTACTTGCTCGCGAATCTGCTCAATGACGACTTTGAGTTCAATGGAAGCGTCAGATGTCTCCCGGCAAATTGATTTGGCCCCAAGCGTATTTGCCTCCCGGTTGAGCTCTTGGGATAAAAAATCCAGCCTTCGACCATGTGGGCCGGAACCATTGATAAGACTTAAACCCTGCTCAACATTAATGTTTAGCCGGTCGAGTTCTTCGCGGATGTCAGCCTTCTGGGCGAGCAGCGCCACTTCTTGCGCTATTCTTTCCGTGTCTACCTTTGTGACGAGCTCATCCACGCGCTCCTGTAATCTTGAACGCTGCAAATCAGGCAAGGCCGAAGCGACCGGCGCCAATTGGGTTAGCTGAGATTTAATGGCATTCAAGTTGGCACTGATGATCTGCTGTAGTTTGCCGCCTTCTAGCGCTCGTGATGCAATCAGTTGCTCCAAGCCTTCGTCAAAAAGCCGAGTGGCCGAGTCAGCAATATCTTCCTGGCCTGCGTCTGTGCTTAATAGCATTCCGGGCCAAGCTAGCAATTGATCCTGAGAAATCGGTGCGGCATCAGGCGCCTTCATCGCGATGAGCTTTGAATTCTTCAATAATGTGTCAAGCAACGTGTCGTTTACGTTTAGGGATAGGTCATGCTGATATTCAACGAGGTGAAGCGTTGCATCGAGCTTGCCTCGCGCAATCGCTTTGCGCGCTTTCTCCCTCAAAGGCTGTTCGATACCACGCAACGAATCTGGTATTCGAAAAGAGGTCTCTAGGAAGCGTTGATTGACCGATTTGATCTCCCAAACAAGCTGATAGTGAGAATTCTGTTTTTCGACTCTGGCGAAGCCAGTCATACTGTACACAGTGCTCATACGAGGTGCCGAAGAATTAAACGGGCAGTCTACCGTATCATTCCGAAAGCCGATAAAAGCGATTGAGGTAAATTGGTATTGTGTCGATGTCTCATCTTCCTTACCGTTCGCGACACTTTAATGGTAAGCAAATCGAATGCTTGCCAAACAGACAAGGAGACTTCATGCGACCCAGCGGACGAGCCAATAACGAATTGCGAAACATCAGCTTTACCCGACAGTTTACAAAACATGCTGCGGGGTCGGTGCTGGTGGCGTTTGGCGACACCAAAGTGATCTGTACTGCGTCTGTTGAGAATTCCGTACCCGGTTTTTTGCGTGGACGCGGCGAGGGCTGGGTGACCGCTGAATACGGCATGCTGCCCGGCGCTACTAATACCCGCAATGATCGCGAGGCTGCTCGGGGTAAACAAAATGGCCGAACGGTTGAGATTCAGCGTCTGATCGGTCGTTCGTTGCGAGCGATGGTGGATATGAAGAAACTCGGTGAGCGAACTATTCGTATAGACTGCGATGTGATTCAAGCAGACGGCGGTACACGTACAGCGTCAATTACCGGCGGCGCATTAGCGCTAGCTGATGCTTTGCACAGTATTCCTGCCGAAGACGCACTGGTGGGGTTCGTCTCGTCGGTGAGCGTTGGTATCTATAAAGGCACTCCGGTACTCGATCTTGATTACGCGGAAGATTCTAATGCGGAAACCGATATGAACGTTGTTCGATTAGGCGATGGGTTTATCGAGCTGCAGGGTACTGGTGAAGCGGCGCCATTCACCAAGGACGAACTCGCTGCACTGATTGATCTTGCAGAAAAAGGCACGGAAGAACTGCTGCAACTTCAGCAAGCAGCTCGAAGTTAAGGAAGGACTGATGTCGGACAAGCAAGTTTTTATTGAATTCTTGGTTGAGCAATCTGTACTGAAGTTTGGTGACTTTACTCTGAACTCTGGCCGCCAAAGCCCCTATTTTTTTAACTTAGGTTCGGTGGCCAGTGGCGCTGCATTTGCCCAGCTTGGCGAGGCCTATGCGGACGCGATACAACAATCGGGCGTTGATTTTGATCTGCTGTTTGGCCCCGCATATAAAGGAATTCCGATCGCGGTTGCGACGTCACTGGCGTTTGCACGACGAGGAATCGACGTGGGTGTCGCGTTCAATCGTAAAGAACCGAAAGATCACGGAGAGGGTGGTTTGCTGGTTGGTGCTCCAGTTGCCGGGCGGGTACTGATGCTTGATGACGTGTTGACCTCGGGTAAGGCTATCCGAGAAGCTGCTGAACTGGTGCAGTCGGAAGGTGCTGAGATTGCAGGCGTGGTAATCGCAATGGACCGGGCTGAGGTAATGGATGGTGCGACAAGTACCGCCGTAACTGGGTTAGCCCAGGAACTCAGCGCGCCGGTATCGAGCATTGCCCATGTATCCGATGTTTTGGCTTATTTGCAGCGATCCGACAAGGCATCAGCTTCGTTAAGCGCCATGCAGGTCTATGTCGATCAGTACTGCTCGGTGTAATGCAGTCTCAACTGCTCTCGAAAAGACCCTGACGAATTACTTGCCAATGGCCATCCCAATCTGCGGTGGGATTCTGCTTAAAGTCGCTACGGACAAACTGTGCGATTCGGCCTTCGACAAGCGTTAACAGTACATTTGCTAGCACTGTGGGTTGGTTACCGGGTAATGGATCTGTTTCTAAGGCGCGCTCACGCAAGATTTGACGCAGCTGAGTTTCGATACGATCGAGCAGCTGGCGCATTCTTGCTCGCAAGCGTTCTGTTTCGCCTTGCAGCGCGTCGCCAACAAACAAGCGAGCAAATCCTGGGTTGCGGGCGACAAATGTCAGAATCAGCAACGCGATATCGTGACATTTACCCTCGCTATCATTGGTTTCCTTAACAATGATCGACATACGCGAAAGGATGATTTCTTCGGTGAACTCGATCAGACCCTCGATCATCTTCGCCTTGCTAGGAAAATGCCGATAGAGCGCCGCCTCGGATAAGCCGACCTCTAAAGCCAGTTTGGCGGTAGTGATTTTGCCACCGGGGTTAGACTCAAGCATTCGGGCGAGAGCCTGCAAAATTTCGGGTTTGCGACTGGTTCTAGGCATGGGTGGCTTGCTCACTGAGAATTTGAGTGCCAACGCCTGAGTCGGTAAACACTTCTAGTAGAAGGGCATGAGGTACTCGGCCATCGACAATAGTTACACTGTTTACCCCTTCAGATACCGCGTTAAGCGCGCAATCGACCTTGGGCAACATGCCTTCGCTGATGGTGCCGTCGGCGATTAGGTCTTGGACGGCTTTCTTGTTGAGTGACGACAGGGTGTTCTTGTCCGCATCGAGAATGCCTGGGGTATTGGTAAGCAGAACTAACTTTTCTGCCTCTAAGGCCTGCGCAATGGCGCCGGCAACGATATCCGCATTGATGTTATAAGACTCACCGTTTTCGCCCACACCAACGGGTGCAATGATCGGAATAAATTCCGATTGCACCAGAGTATTCAACACATCGATTTGAATATTGGTAATGCTGCCGACATGACCGATATCGATAATCTCGGGGGCACTAGCACCGGCATCGTTGGAAGCGACGGTCATCGGCATTTTTTCAGCCTGAATCAAGTTGCCATCTTTGCCGGTGACACCGACGGCGCGACCGCCGTGGGTGTTGATCAGCGAGACGATCTCTGGGTTTACCAAGCCACCCAACACCATTTGTACAACGTCCATGGTTGCTGAGTCTGTTACCCGCATACCGTTCACGAATTTTGATTCGATGTTAAGGCGCGACAACAGTTCACCGATCTGAGGTCCGCCACCATGCACTACGACGGGGTTGATGCCCACAAGCTTCATGAGTACGACGTCGGCTGCAAAACTGTCTTTCAGCGCAGCCTCAGTCATCGCATTACCGCCATATTTGATCACCACAGTAGTGCCATGAAAGCGCCGGATATAAGGCAGTGCTTCGGTGAGGACTTGGCTTGTCAGGTTGTCGTTGGATGCGGTCATGAGGCGCTCCTAGTTGTTCCGATCAAAAATAGCTCTGATCAATAGTTGTTCTGACCAGCAGTTGCTTCGATCAATAAAATGCCCGCTCAGCAAAGATAGCGGGTGTTGTTCGGATTTATCGAAATGCCAGCGAGCTATCCACTTTTTGCAACTGGGTTTGGAATAAAGCTTGAATCTCTGCCAAATCTGCTTCGGAGTCGGCTTCGAATCGCAGCGACAAAACCGGGCTTGTATTAGACGGACGGATCAAGCCCCATCCCTTATCAAAATCAACGCGAATACCATCGATGTCAGTGATTTGACCTGCGCCAAAATCGCCCACCGCAGACAGACTCTGCATCACCGTGAATTTATGTTCTTCTGTGGTTTGAATCTTTATCTCTGGCGTCGTCACAGTAACAGGGTACCTAGCGAAACATTCGTCAGCGCTGGCTTCGGTTTGACTCAACAACTGCAACAGGCGGCCTGCAGCAAAAATGGCGTCATCAAAGCCATACCAGTTTTCTACGATGCATAGATGCCCGCTGAATTCACCTGCTAAGGGTGACTGTGTTTCTTTGATCTTTGCCTTAATGTGGGAGTGTCCGGTTTTCCACATCAAAGGCTTTCCTCCCGCTGCTTGAATGACAGCGGCTAGGTGTCTGCTGCACTTTACGTCGAAGATAACGGTTTCGCCGGGATGACGTGGACAAATGTCCTCGGCAAAAAACATCATCAGCTTGTCAGGCCAAATGATCTCGCCGGCCGGCGTGACGACGCCTAAGCGATCGCCATCACCATCGAAAGCAAGTCCGACATCTGCGCCGATCTCTTTTACCTTGGCGATTAAATCCTTCAAGTTCTCCGGTTCTGCAGGGTCTGGGTGATGATTAGGGAAATGGCCGTCAACCTCGCAAAACAAGGGAGTCACATCGCAGCCAAGTGCCTCGATGATTGCCGGAGCGACTCCGCCAGCAACGCCGTTACCGCAATCGACCACCACTTTGAGCGGTCGGTCGAGTTGGCAAATGGGTAGCATTTTTTCAATAAATTGCGGCACGATGTCGGAATGGGAAACGGTACCACTGCCTTCGCTAAGCGTGTTGTTTTGCAGGTTGTGTAATAGAGATTGAATGCGCTCCTCTGCCAAAGTCACTCCATCGACCATCATTTTGAGACCATTGTACTCGGGCGGATTATGGCTTCCTGTGATCATGATGCCGGTGCCCGTTTGCAGCTCGTGAGTCGCAAAGTACAGCAGCGGAGTCGGCAATAGGCCCACACTGATAACATCCATCCCGCCATCACACAGACCCCTGCTTAGGGATGCTTCAAGCCCCTGGCTTGAGAGGCGGCCGTCTCTTCCTACGATGGCGGTTTGTTGCTTTTCCGCTATCGCAGAAGTGGCAAAGCTTCGACCAATCCAATACACCATCTCTTCTGTCAGATTCTCAGTGGTGATTCCGCGAATATCGTAGGCACGAAAAATACCCGGGTCGGTAACAATGGGTAGGGTTGAATCGATCATCCTAAATTCGTTTCCTTGTTGTTGCTTAGTGCGCTATTGGCTTGCTTTGGCATCAAGCAGGTTCGCTAGCTGCTGAATGAGTTGATTAGCGATAACGGGTTTAGGCTGCTTGCCGAATTCAATTTCGCCGCCCTCGTGTATTAGCGTGACCGCGTTATCTGCGCTATTAAACCCAATCGTATTATCCGAGACATCGTTGACCGCGATGGCATCTAAACCCTTGCGTAGCCTTTTTTCTCGGGCATGTTGCAGGGTGTTATTTGTCTCCGCAGCAAACCCGATAACAAAAGCCACCAGCTTCGAGGCGACCACGCTGGCAATGATGTCCGGGTTTTCGACGAGATCCAGCTGCATATGCCGATCTTCTTTGCCTTGTCGTTTGATTTTCTGTTCCTGAGCTAGTGCCGGTCGGTAGTCGGCAACAGCTGCAACGCCAACAAAAATATCGGTGCTCGCAAGCTGCAGATGTACTTGATCGTGCATTTCTTGCGCAGTAGTCACGTCAATGCGCGTCATGCCACTGTGAGCGTCAGCGACTCCGGGGCCAGCGATCAAAATGACTTTTGCGCCGGCTTCCCTTGCTGCCTCGGCAATGGCCAATCCTTGTAAACCTGAGCTGTGGTTGCTGATGTAACGAACCGGATCTATGGCTTCCCGAGTTGGGCCGGTGGTGACCATCACCGTTTTCCCGAGTAATAGGTTTGTAGCGCCCATACTGCTAGCTTTAGCAGAGCGGGTGTTTTCATTCAAAGCGTCGACTAAGTCTTCGGGCTCGGTCATTCGGCCGGGGCCAACGTCTCCGCAGGCTTGATCTCCTGAGTCAGGGCCAATGATTTGGCAGCCGTCGGCGGCGAGTACCGCCAAATTTCTTTGCACAGCCGGGTGCTGAAACATTTGTTGATTCATCGCTGGTGCAAGGCTAAGCGGGGCGGGGCTTGCCAAACACAGCGTCGTCAGCAGGTTCGACGCGTCACCGTGTGCCAGGCGCGCGATCACGTTAGCGGTTGCAGGTGCAATGAGTATTTGATCAGCCCAGCGCGCGAGTTCGATATGACCCATCGCGGCTTCAGCTTCAGAATCCCAAAGCGTTTCTCTTACTGGATTGCCGCTGACGGCCTGAAGGGTAGTGGCGGTAACAAAGTGGTGCGCATTTTCGGTCATCACTACCTGCACCGACGCACCTGCTTCAACGAGCTGGCGCACAAGGATAGGCGTTTTGAAGGCTGCGATTCCGCCTGTAACGCCGAGCAAAATGTTCTTTCCTGACAGGTTCTGTGTTTTGGGCATCGCCCATTCCTCAGTGTGGTGCACGAATAAAAAGCGCGATCGGATTAAGGTGAAAAAATGGCGTCAAAACGCCCCGAACAGCTAAGCGGTAAGGTTAACACCGAAGCGAACGACAGCGTTATTGCAAACTGGCTAGAAGAAGAGCAGCCGCGCGCTAGACCGATTCGCTATGGAGCGGCCCAGATGTCGACAGCAGAATTACTCGCCATTTGTTCAGGTAGCGGTGTGCCGGGCGAAAATGCTGTGCAGTTGGCGAGGCGCTTGTTGCAGGAGTTCGGGGGTATCGATGCACTGTTGTCAGCACCTTGTGAACAATTGCTGACTTTACATGGTGTAGGTGTGGCTAAGGCAACGCAGCTTAAAGCAATCCACGAGATTGGTGTTCGTGAGGTTGAAACCGTGTTGATCCGCACCCAGCGTTTTAGTGACCCAGAGTCTGTTGGTGTGTTTCTCCGTAAACGTATTGGCAGCTTGGAGCATGAGGCTTTCGCCTGCCTCTTTCTGAATGCCAAACACGAAAAACTGTCCTTCGAGATATTGTTCCATGGGTCTGTTGATCGAACCCACGTCCACGCTAGGCAGGTACTAAAGCGAGGGCTTGAGCTTAACGCTGCGGCTGCGATCATTTGCCATAACCATCCCTCCGGAAATGCCGAACCAAGCCAAGCAGATATCGCCCTAACGCGTTCCTTATCGCGTCTTTTGGCGGAAGTGGAAATCAGACTGCTCGACCACATTGTTCTAGGTGCCCGCGCGTGGGTGTCGTTTCAACTTCGTGGGCTCATTTGATTCGCCAACGGGGGTGGAATGATCGAAAAAGGTATTCTTGGCTGCAAAAACCCGTTTTTCGCGGCTTTGTGGGTGCTTTTGTTGCCCTGATAGAGCCACTTTGGTATAAACGCGCCTCAAAATTTTAAGGACTAGTACGATGTCCAAAGTATGCCAAGTAACGGGCAAGCGCCCGATGGCTGGAAACAACGTCAGCCACGCGATGAACAAGACGCGACGTCGTTTCTTGCCGAACCTTCACACCCACCGTTTTTGGGTAGAAACCGAAAAACGCTACGTTAAACTTCGGGTATCAACTAACGGTATGCGCATCATAGATAAGAAAGGCATTGATGAAGTGTTGAAAGACGTTCGCGCCGCGGGTCATAAAGTCTAGGGCATTGATCTGCATCCAGCAGGCGATGAGATTAACAGGGAAGAATCATGCGAGATAAGATCAAGTTAGTATCAAGTGCCGGTACAGGGCACTACTACACAACTGATAAGAACAAAAAGAACACGCCGGACAAGATGGAGATCAAGAAGTACGATCCCGTGGTTCGAAAGCATGTGATCTACAAAGAAGGCAAGATCAAGTAGCAAATGCCAGAACTCCCTGAAGTCGAGACGACTCGGCGGGGAATAGAGCCTTTCTTGGCAGCGCAGACGATTCGGCGAGTGCATGTTCGTGAACCTCGTCTTCGCTGGCCTGTAGTCCTCCCCGATCAGCTTTCGGGGAGCATTGTTCGAAGCGTCAACCGACGTGCCAAATACATCGTTATTGAAACCGAGACCGGATCGTTGATTGTGCATCTGGGTATGTCGGGTAGTTTGCGCGTTGTCGCGTCTGATGAACCCCCTCGCTTGCACGACCATATCGATATCGAGGTTAAAGATGGCCCATGGTTGAGATACAACGACCCTAGGCGCTTCGGTAGCTTTCACTTCGCCGAAAATCCCAGCACAGACCACTGGCTCCTGAAGCATTTGGGAGTGGAGCCTTTAAGCAATGAATTCTCTGGTGATTATCTCTTCGAAACCTCCCGAAAACGTCGTATAGCAGTTAAAAATCACATCATGGATGGAAAGGTGGTGGTAGGCGTTGGCAACATCTACGCCGCTGAGTCGTTGTTTCGCGCCGGTATCCGACCCGCTACATCGGCTCAACGAGTAAGCCGAATCGCCTACCAGCATTTAGCAGAGGCCATCCGTCAGATTCTGGCTAATGCCATCACGGTCGGAGGCACAACGTTGCGCGACTTCGTCGGGTCTGATGGTCAGCCTGGATACTTTAAGCAGAGCCTCAATGTCTATGGACGCCAAGGCGAGCAATGCCGTATCTGCAACTCATCCCTAAAGTTGCAGGTATTGGGTCAGCGGAGCACTGTTTACTGCCCTTCATGTCAGACCTTTGGCGGTTGGAAGAAACCGGTCTGCTAGTCAGCTCGCAGCTGACTAGCCGCTAATCGCTCGATAGAGAAGCAATAACCGCAGGGTGCACGAACTGCGAGATGTCTCCCCCCAATGCAGAAATTTCTCGGACGAGGGTAGAGGAGATAAAAGAACATTCCCGCGATGTCGGCAGAAAAACGTACTCTAGTTGCGGATCTAAAGAGCGGTTCATTTCTGCCATTTGAAATTCGTAATCGAAATCGGTGACGGTACGCAAGCCCCGCAGCACAAAGCGGGTGTTCTTTGAGCGAACATAATCAACGAGCAGCGTATTGAAGCCATCAACGGAAACGCGATCACCGTATGGCGCGAGCACTTCACGGCATAACTCCATGCGATCTTTAAGCGCCACGGAGGGATCCTTTTGTGCTGATGTTCCAATAGCTAAAACCACATGATCGAAAAGGGTCAGTGCGCGATCTACCAAGTCAGTGTGACCGTTGGTGATTGGATTAAACGAACCAGGATAGACGACTATTCGCTCACCCATGCACTGTTTTCCTTAGCACGCAGCGTGCTCAGTTGTGGATTTTAGGCGATGCTAACCTTGCCTCTGCTCGGGTGCAATGAGCCAGCTTCCAGTGGTTCCTGCTTTCGAAGACCGCTCGACCGATAAGTGATGCGCCGCTAGAAGGGTCTTGATGGCTGGCTCTTGTTGCTGATCGAATTCTAGGTAAAGGTAGTGATTGAGCAAGCTGCGTTCACAAATTGCAGTGATAGCGCTTTCCAGCAGCTGCGGCTGAGCGAACGGTGGGTCGAGAAAAATAACGTCAAAGGGATTTGTGCAATCACCTAAAAAATCTCGAGCATCGCCAGTCCATAGTTGGCAGCGTTCGGATACCTCAAGGCCAGCGATTGAGGCACCGAGGTGAGCGGCGGCGTCAGGATGTTTTTCTACAAAAGTCACCTGACTGGCACCGATTGACGCTGCCTCAAAGCCGATTACTCCGGAACCGGCGAACAGATCAAGGCAGTTCGCACCCACTAACATCGGCCGCAGCCAGTTAAAAAGGGTCTCGCGGCTACGACCGAGTGAAGGGCGAAGCCCATCGATCGCTGGAAAGGTCAGTTTTCTACCGCGCAACTGGCCGCTGTTGATGCGAACTTCTTGGGTTTTCTTTACTCGTGCATTTTTTTTCAAAGCAGGCCTATCGGACTCCAAGTTCGAGACCTGGATGCTATAGAATTAAAGACTGCGAGACGATGGGCGGTAGTGTCTGCCCCACGGTACTCCGATTAAGAGACGCACAATCATGACCGAATCCGAAGAGACTCAATCTATTGCCGCATCTTTTCAACCAGAAGAGGCAAGCCTCTTTGGCAGGCTGCGTAGCGGTCTGTCTAAAACTCGAAACCAACTCGCTCAAGGGTTAGGCAATTTACTCCTTGGTGAAAAAGAAATTAATGAGACAGCCTTAGAAGATCTAGAGGCAGCACTGCTGACAACCGATGTGGGTATGGAGACGACGCAGACAATTATCGCAGATCTGACCGAACGAGCGGGTCGGCGTGAGCTTGCGAACACGCAGGCGCTTTATCAGGCGCTGCATGAGCTATTGCTTCAGCGCTTAGAGGGGTTAGCTCGTCCGCTGAAGATAGCGGCACGCGAGGCCGGTGCAAATCCTAAGGTGATCTTTTTTGTCGGGGTCAACGGGGTTGGCAAGACGACGACAATTGGCAAACTAGCGAAGCGGTTTAAGAATCAAGGCTTGAACGTGATGTTGGCTGCAGGAGATACGTTTCGTGCTGCAGCTGTTGAGCAGTTGGAGGCTTGGGGCCAGCGCGAAGACATACCCGTTGTTGCGCAATCGCAGGGTTCAGATAGTGCATCCGTGGCGTTCGACGCCGTGCAAAGTGCTCAGGCCAAAGGCATTGATGTTTTGCTGGTCGATACGGCCGGCCGCCTACAGGCTAAAACTCAATTGATGGATGAGCTGGCCAAGATTCAGCGTGTCGTGAAGCGGCTCGACTCTGATGCACCGCATGAAGTCATCTTGGTGTTAGACGGTGGCGTGGGTCAAAACGCGCTGAGTCAGGTGCAATTGTTCGATGAGACCATTCCGTTGACCGGTTTGGTTGTTACCAAGCTCGATGGCACTGCCAAAGCTGGAGTGCTGTTTGCTCTCGCAGCGCAATCTTCAGGTGGATCAACGATTCCCGTCAGCTTTATCGGGGTTGGTGAAGGTATCGAAGATTTACGAGAATTTGACCCGGCTGAATTTGTATCGGCCTTGTTGCAGCCAGACGACATGAAGTAGCCGTGAGTTTTTTGCAGTTCCAGCATGTGACTCGGCGTTTCGACAACGGCTCTGAAGGCCTGTCTGATGTGACACTGGGCATCGATAAAGGCTCGATGGTTTTTCTGACTGGCCATTCTGGGGCGGGCAAAAGCACCCTATTGAAACTGCTGATCGGTGCTCAGGCCCCAACTCAAGGTCGTGTCTTGGTTGATGGCAGCGACGTCAGCCAGTTGGGGCCAAAACGTATGCCATGGTATCGCCGTCATCTTGGCATTGTGCTACAGGATCATAATTTGCTAGGTGATCGAACCGTCTATGATAATGTGGCCTTGCCGCTCAGAGTTAGCCACTTGCCGGCTAATGAGGTGGTGCGTCGAGTACGAGGGGCGTTGGCCACTGTTGATCTTGGGGAGAAGGGACACCTGTACCCCAGACACTTATCTACGGGTGAGCAGCAACGTGTCGGTATCGCCAGAGCCGTTGTCAACAGGCCGCGTATCATCATCGCGGATGAACCGACCGGAAATCTTGATCCCTACCTCTCGCGGCAGGTCATGTCGCTCTTTCATCAGTTTCGAGATCTGGGTTCCACAGTGCTTGTGGCGAGCCACGATATTGAGCTGATTAAAGACCAAGGCTGCCGGATTTTACACCTGTCCCAGGGCGCTTTGGTTCAGGACACTGCTGATCCAAAACTGGGGCCGGTTAATGGATGAGTCTGAGCCCAGCTTGAGTGACGACACCCGCCAAGCCACAGGTGATAGTTGGAGATCGGAGGGAAATCCAATTCGTGCGTGGTTCGCCGACCATCGGCAAGTCGCTTCAGAAGCTGCGTTATTTGTCAGTCAGCGATTGATGAGTAGCTTGTTGGTGTGGTTGATGGTGGGTGTTGCCTTAACCCTGCCGGGTTTGCTCTGGATTGCTGGGGTCAATGTGCAAACTCTGAGTGAGCGGTGGCAGGGAGACGCAGGACTGACGGTTTACATGAAGCTAGCGGCTTCCGAGCAGACGTTGGAGGAGGTAGCCGGGCAATTAGAGGCTGAGGCTGGCGTCGAGCGGATCCTGCTGACGACCCCGGATCAGGCTTTGCAAAAGTTTTTAGCTGAAAGTGAAGATTCTGATCTACTGCGCGAGGCAATTGCGTCGGTTGAGACTAATCCATTGCCGGCCTCATTCGCGGTTATTATCGAAGCTGATAGTTCGTATCTTGCCCTCGATACCCTAAGTCGTAAGCTCTCGTCTTTAGCCAGCGTAGATGAGGTGGTTATCGAATCCACATGGCTTGAGCGATTGGCCAATCTCTCTGATTTGGCAAATCGCGTGGGCGGAGGATTATCCGTAATTTTGCTCATCGCCGCCCTGCTCGTTGCTTTCGCGTCGGTGCGGTTGGCCATTGAATCGCGTTTGGGCGAGCTGCGGGTATTGGCGTTAGTTGGAGCCACACAAGCTCAGCTGCGGCGTCCTTTTTTGTACTTTGGCTCTGCATATGGCCTTGGGGGCGGCATCATGGCCATTACAATGATTGCCCTGTTTCTAAGTCAAATCGAAGCGCCGCTTCAGTCTTTGCTGACCTCATACGGGACACAGGTTCAGATTGTGGGGTTCACGCCGCTGTTTTTGGTAGTGATTCTTTTGGCGGGCTGGGCCTTAGGAGTGGCTGGCGCTACGCTCGCGATGAACCGGCGTCTAAGTTCTGACCTCACAACATCCTAGCTATGACGCGAATTTCACATCCGCAACATGCAGATTGCTGTTTAGTGAGGAAAAGTCAAATTCGGGTTAGCACTCTCTGTGAGCGAGTGCTAATATTGGTCCTTGTGTTACCCAAAGTAGCACTCATGAGATTGCCGAGCGACCCGTGAGGCACATGTGAAAGCGCGTTCAGATGCGTAGGAAAACCCATTGAGGGCATAGCGATGACAACAGATGTAATGAAAATGCCAAGTATGGCACCTGGAGCTGATCTCGATGCTTATCTGCGCACAATCAGCCAGTTCCCTATTCTCAGCCCGGAGAAAGAAAAATCTCTTGCCGTGAGGCTACGAGAAAATGACGACCTTGATGCAGCGCGAGAACTGGTTATGTGCCACTTGCGATTTGTGGTTCACTTGGCTCGATCTTATAAGGGTTATGGCTTGTCACAGGCTGACTTGATTCAAGAAGGCAATGTAGGGCTCATGAAGGCGGTTAAGCGCTTCGATCCCAATGTAGGAGTGCGACTAATCTCGTTTGCGGTGCACTGGATCAAGGCTGAGATGCATGAATATATTCTGCGAAACTGGCGCATAGTTAAAGTTGCCACTACGAAGGCGCAGCGCAAGTTGTTCTTCAACCTTCGCGGGGCTAAAAAATCGTCTAACTGGCTTAGTGTCGAAGAGACGGCTGCGATAGCCGATGACTTAGGCGTACCTAGCGCCGAAGTTACGAGGATGGAAAGCAGGCTCAGCGCCAGCGATATGGCCTTTGACGGCTATGGCAGTGATGACGAAGCTGCCACAGCGCCAATGCACTATCTACCATCGGCAGCTCCTGACCCCGCCGATCTGGTGGCGAACGCCAGCAGCGATAAAGAGATGCACCTGCGTTTGAGTTCTGGTCTCGCCGCCTTAGATGAGCGTAGTAGGGACATTTTGCAGCAGCGATGGTTGAGCGACGACAAGTCTACCCTGCATGAGTTAGCGGCCGAATACAGTGTGTCTGCCGAGAGAATTCGTCAGCTTGAAAAAAATGCTATGAACAAGCTAAAAGCAGCGATAGCCGTCGAGTAGACCACCACTTAAGACGAATTCAGCTTTCGTGATGTTCGCTAAACTGCACATCGTCACCGGAGGGCTACTTGGTCTCTCGTCTGTCCTCCTTGGGGCCTTCGGTGCGCACGGGCTCCGCAATCTGGTGTCCGCTGCGAGCATCAGCAGCTGGCAAACCGGTGTCTCCTATCAAATGTTTCATGCCTTGGCGCTACTGATCATTGGCTTGTGGCTGCGTCAAGGTGGCGCAAAGCTCTTAAACTGGGCTGCCATTCTGTTCAGCCTCGGCGTTCTGACTTTTAGCGGCAGTATTTACTTGCTTGTCCTTTTTCAGGTCAGCTGGATCGGCCCGATCACACCACTAGGCGGGCTGCTCTTAATCGCGGGTTGGCTATGTCTCTGCTTGGCTGCGCTCAAACTTGATGAAACCACAGATGCTGCGCGACAAGATTCGCGGGATCGAAGGTAAAACAGTGGCGGCACCCGATGGCAAGAGCGCTAAGCAACTCGATACCGAATTCAATTACATACGCAGACGTGGTCGATTCACAAAGGCTCAAGCAAGCGCACTAGAGACGCTGACGAACCGATATCGCTGGACCCCAGACGATTTAAGCAAGCGACCTTTGGGCGTCGAAATTGGCTTCGGCATGGGGTTTGAGTTACTCGCTTGGGCGCAACAACAGCCCGATTATCAGCTGCTCGGTGTTGAGCTGTATCAACCCGGTATCGGCTCATTGCTCTCGCGACTGGAGAATTTGCAGATCACCAACGTTAGCTTGGTAGACAAGCCAGCACAGCGGCTGTTTGCGCAGTTAGACGAGGGTAGCTTGTCGCAGGTGCGCATATTTTTCCCTGATCCTTGGCCGAAAAAGCGGCATCACAAACGTCGCCTGATACAGCCTGATTTTTTGCAGCAACTGCATCGATGTATGCACAACGGGGCCATTGTGAGGCTTGCGACGGATTGGGCCGAGTATGCTCAGTGGATGGTCGAGCATTTCGCCGAGCATATTGGGTTCGAATTGATTAGCGATGAAATTCGCGCAGCGCAGGATGAACCCTCAGCCAGCGTTATTGCTGAAGACGTCCGCGACGTCACCAAGTTCGAGGCCAGAGGAGAGCGACTGGGTCACGAGATAAGAGACCTTCAATATCGCCGGATTTCGGGAGCAACTACTTAGCTCGCCTAGAGCAAACGCGCTAGCACGCTGTCCAGATACCGAAGCCCAAGCGGTGTGGTAGCGCATTTATCTTTGTGGACTAAATCAAGTGCAACAAGGCTATCCCACTGTGTTTGAACACGTTCCCATGACAGTTGTGTGCGTTCGTTAAAGATTGGAAAGTCGACACCATCTACGAGCCTCAGGGCATTCATCATGAATTCGAGCACGCGCTGGTCTCTCGTTACTTCGACGGGCTCAATAGTTGTCGAGTCGAGCTGATAGAGCCGAGGCTGCGATGGCCGCGTGGTGCGAACGATCTGTTCAGGGGTGCTAACTTTGCCGTGAGCCCCGGCGCCAATGCCGAAGTAGTCGCCAAAGCTCCAGTAGTTGAGGTTGTGCCGGCACTCTTTTGTCGGTTTGGCAAAGGCGGATATTTCGTAACGGCGGTAGCCGGCGTCGGCAAGCAATGCAAGGCCAGCCTCTTCGATCTCTTGGATTGTACGGTCGACGGGTAAAATCGGCGGGCGTTTCGCAAACTCGGTCTTGGCTTCAATAGTGAGCTGATACCACGAAATATGCTCTGGCTGTAGCTCTATCGCTTGACGCAGATCCTCAAGAGCCGCCTCAACGTTTTGTCCTGGCAACGCCCACATAAGATCTAGATTAATATTAGCAAAGCCGGCTTGTCTGGCTTGATGAAAAGCTGTTTGAGTGTCGCGGCTTTGATGCACTCTGCCCAGTGCGGCAAGCTGCCCATCTGAAAAGCTTTGAGCCCCTAGAGAAAGCCTGTTTATTCCAGCTAAGCGGTAGTCCTTAAAGCTATGATACTCCGCAGTTCCGGGGTTCACCTCTAAGGTGACCTCGCTCCCCTCATGCGGAATCCCGTCCATTAGTTGCTTGAGTAGCTCGGGTTTAAAGAGGCTCGGAGTCCCCCCGCCAAAGAATATCGAGGTGAAGCTTGCGGTAGGGGTTTGTGCTAAACGCCGCTCCCCCAACAACGTGTATTGCTCGCGCCAATCTGCAAGCAAGGCCGCGAGATAAGCCTCTTGATCTGTATCCTGTTTTATCGGGTGGGAGTTAAAATCACAGTAAGGACACTTTTTGACGCACCACGGGAAGTGTATGTACAGACCCAGCGCATCGTGCTCAATGCTCGAGGGTTGCATTAGGTGAAAGCGAACGCTTTGCGCATCCCTGTTAAGAGCTGCGCACAGGCTAGGCCGCGGTGACTAATCTGATTTTTTTGCGCCTTGGGTAGCTCGGCTGCACTGAGTTTTAGCTCGGGTAACCAGAATAACGGATCATAACCGAATCCCCCTTGGCCTGTGGGCGCGCGCAAGATTTCTCCGTTCCACTGACCGGTGGCGATCACCGGAGTGGGATCTTCTGCCGAGCGGAGAAAGACCATGCAGCAGAAGAAGAAAGCGCTGCGATCATGGAAGTCTGTGAGATCGTGCAACAGCTTTTGATTGTTGGCTACATCTGTTGCGTCCTCGCCGGCATAGCGCGCGCTATAGATTCCTGGTGCGCCGGATAATGCCGCTACTACTAACCCACTGTCATCGGCTATCGCTGGGAGGCCAGTAGCGCCCGAGACAGCGCGGGCTTTGATTAGGGCGTTTTCAACAAACGTCTCGCCATCCTCCGCGGCGCTTGGGATATCGGTTTCGGATTGGTTGATAAGATTAAACCCAACGCCGGCCAGCATCGGCCGCATCTCATCGACCTTGCCCTGATTACGCGTGGCTAAAACTAAATCGGTCATTCCGCCCAGTACAACTTTTGTGTCAATTTCAGCGTGGTGCTCGCGGCTTTGGTGGTCGGGCTTGCTGCAACTTTGGCGTCGATGTTGATTCGATGCGTTTCCTCGTCTGCGTGGCGAATCGTAGCCAGATAGTAGATGGCGTCACCATCGATCACTTGACGGAAAGATAGATCTTGGCGTTGTCCGAGTAAGTTTTGACTGGATCCGCTGAACGCCGCGGCAACACCCTTGCCGTTTGCGTCAATGACTGAAATGTTGCAAAGCGCACGATCCTTGCCGCGAGAGATACCATATCGCTGCGCGATTTCGGGTTGCAGCAAGGTCGTAGGGATAACAATGTAGTGGAGCTCAAAAGCACCAAATTTCTGCATTTGTTGGGCATGAGCACCTACTGCGTGAAGACAGATACACAGTGCGACTAGCCGAAACAGCGCGTTGGTTTCGAGTCGAAATATGGTTCTCAAGAAGGTCTCCCTAAACGATAAAATGCATGGCTCGCCATAAGGTTCGGTGCCGCGGCGATAGACCAGTGCTCACGATACTTTGTATCGACCACGCGCCTTTGGATGATGCGAAAGTTTTCTTCCGCACAAAGTCTTTCGAAGTCTCGAGTCGTACACAAGTGAATGTTGGGCGTGTCATGCCAATAATGGGGAAGATGTTTGGACATTGGCATATGTCCGCCGAGACCTAGCTGCAAGCGACACCGCCAATGACCGAAGTTGGGGAAAGTCACGACGCATTCCTCGCCGATCCGCAGCATTTCTCTGAGTAGTCCCCGAGGTTCACGGACGGCTTGTAAGGCGTCAGCCATAATGACCATATCAAAGTTGTTGGTCGCAAAATTATCGATACCGTCATCCAGATCTTGTTCGATAACATTGACGCCAAGGTCTAGACAGGCCTGTATGTTTTCCGGGTCTTTATCTAATCCATAGCCGTTAACGCTTTTGTGGGCTTGCAGATTTGCCAACAACGCGCCGGTGCCGCAACCCAAATCCAAAACGCGCGCGTTTGGGTTGATAAGGTCACTGATTAGCGCCAGGTCTCCTCGTAGCGTCATGACGAAGCAATCCTTGGTGAATCCAGTGTTCTGGATAGAAATGTCTTGAGTGCCTTGGTATAGCGATCTATCGGCAGCAAAAAAGAGTCGTGCCCGTGCTCAGATTGGATAACGGCGCTGGCTACATTTTTTTTCGCTTTCACCAAAGCATTGACGATCTCTTCGGAACGCTCCGCCGAAAAGCGCCAGTCGGAGCTGAACGATAGGATCAAGAATCTACAGCTAACCTGCTGGAAGGCGGCGACCAAATCACCATTGGTTTGCCGAGCAGGATCAAAATGATCGAGAGCCCTCGTCATTAGCAGATAGGTATTGGCGTCGAAGTATTGGGTGAATGTTCGGCTCTGGTAGTTGAGATAGCTTTCTACCTGAAACTCCACCTCTTGCTCGGCGTCGAAGTCCCCGGATTTAACCTCTCGTCCAAATTTGCTGCCCATGCCGTCATCCGACAGATAGGTAACATGTCCAATCATGCGGGCAAGCCCTAGGCCGAGAGCAGGGTTGGTACCGCTGTCGAAGTAGTGCCCGTCGTTGAAGTTTGGGTCGCTAGAGATGGCCTGCCGTGCGATTTCGTTAAAGGCGATGTTCTGCGCTGACAGTTTGGCCGCCGACGCTATCGCCACGCAGGCCCGCAGACGTTGGGGATAGTCGATAGCCCATTGCAGTGCCTGCATACCGCCTAAGCTTCCGCCCACAACAGCGGCGAAAGTCTGAATGCCAATATGATCTGCCAGCACCGCCTGAGTGCGAACCCAGTCCTTTACTACGACGTTTGGGAAGTTCGGGCCATAGGTTTTACCCGTTGCTGGATCGCCGGTCCGGGGCCCAGTGCTACCGTGGCATCCACCCAAATTGTTTAGACTGAGAACAAAAAAAAGGTTTGTGTCGATGGCCTTGCCCGGTCCAATGCAGGCGTCCCACCAGCCAGGTTTTACGTCGTCTTCGTGATGATAACCTGCGGCGTGGTGATGCCCGGACAACGCATGACAAATCAGGATGGCATTCGACTTCTCAGCGTTGAGCTCGCCATAAGTTTCAAAAACCAGCTCATAGGCAGGCAGGACAGCCCCGTTTTGCAGTGTTAGCGGTTGATCACA
Organism: uncultured Gammaproteobacteria bacterium; assembly: GCA_913049565.1. The sequence continues at coordinate 35,901 of CAJWZG010000001.1, read as the reverse complement.
AAGGAAACGCTGGGGTTTTACGATGCCAACGGATGTAGGTGCGGCGTTCATTGAATCAGACCAGCCCGTAGGCCCTTGGCAGAGATTGTTGCAATATCGATAAGAACAAGATCAATACCATCGGTGAGAAGTCGAGAGGTCCGGCGGTGGGCAGAATGTTGCGCAGTGGAGTGAGCAATGGTGAGACTAACTCCTCAAGTAGGGCTAGGGCTGGATGATAGTTGCCTTGGGTGACGAAGCTGGCGATAACCAGCAGCAGGGTCGACCACCAATAAAAATCCACTAAAACGGTAAGCAGGCGCACGAGTCCTGCCACGAAATATTGGGTGATACCTAAGCTTCCCATCGTGATTAAGCCAACGAAAATAACGCCCATTAGCCAAGCTAAAATCAACGACGCCAGGTCGTATCGGCCCGTTTTGGGCAATGCCCGTCGTAACAATCCGGCGATGCTATCACTGCCTTTGACAATCGCCTGGCTGATGGGATTGTAGAAATCGGCGCCACAGGCTTGCAGCAAGAATCTGACCAGGAACAGCATCGTCGCCAGTCGGAAAATTAAATCTACAATCATGTAGAGCGTTGAGTTCATCGTTTACTCCCAAATTCTTCTGCTAGGCCCTTGGCCCGGTCGTTAGCCGCGTCAACAGCGCTGCCGACAATGTCTGGCATCTTATGATCTAACATCACCTTCAAAGCCGCCTGCGTTGTGCCGCCGGGAGAAGTCACATTCCGCCGTAGCTCAGCCGGGTCTGTGTCGGGTTCGCAGGCCATGAGGGCTGCACCTCGCGCTGTTTCTACTACCAGTTTGCGGCTCGTAGCGGCGTCAAGCCCCAATGCAATGCCGCGGTCGATCATGCTCTCCATCAACAGAAAATAGTACGCCGGGCCGCTTCCGGAAACCGCTGTTACCACATCGATCAGGGATTCCTCAGATACCCAGACGCTGCTGCCGACGCCGTTCAATACTCGCTGGGTTTGATCGCGCTGTATCTCGTTTACTGCGTCGTTAGCGAATAAACCTGTTATGCCAGCACCTAGCAGTGCGGGAGTATTGGGCATGCAGCGCACAATAGGTTGTCCTGCTGGCAGCCAATCCATCAGACTGCTCATGTCGATACCGGCTACGATTGAGATCACCAACTGATGGGGTGATAAATCCGGCAGCTGTTCGAGCACTTTGCCTGCAATTTGAGGTTTGACGGCCAACACAACCGTGTCTGCAGCCGCGACGGCGATCGCATTCTCGGTAGTGGTCTTGACGCCCAATGTGTTGAGAGGGGCGAGCTGAGATTCCATTGGATCCGCAGCGACAATGTCACCGCAGGGTACACCGCTGGCCTGTAGTCCCTTAATCAGGCTGCTCGCCATATTGCCTGCGCCGATAAACGCGATGGTCATTGTTATATTTCCGTTCTAGATGTTGTCATCGGTTCCCTATTGGTCTGGTAGGGCTCGTTCGCCGAAAAGTGCGGTGCCAATTCTTATATGTGTCGCTCCTGCCGCGATAGCATGCTCAAGGTCACCGGTCATACCCATGGAGAGAGAATCCCAGTGAGGTTTATTAGCTTCCGAAAGAGCTTGTCGAACGTCGTGATACAATTGTGCCACGCTTTGGTAGCTGGCCCTAGGTTCTGACGCTTGACTCAATATGGTCATAAGTCCTCGAACCTTCAGGTTCGGCAGGCTTGTGAGTTGATTGACCAGATTTGGCAGCTCTGCCGCAGAGCAGCCGCCCTTAGCTGGGTCGTCGTCTATGTTGACTTGAACCAGCACGTTGAGCACTTTGTTCGATGGACACTGAGCGCTGAGGCGCTTACCAATTTTTTCCCGGTCAACGGTATGCACCCAATCAAAGTGTTGGGCGACGTCTTGAGTTTTATTCGACTGGATGCTGCCTATGAAGTGCCAGGTCGCCTCAAGCTGCTTGAGGGCTTGAATTTTATCGCCTGCCTCTTGTAAGTAATTTTCGCCAAAATTAGCGAGACCGAGCGCATGAGCCATGGCTACATCTTTTGCGGGTTTCGTTTTGCTAACGCCAACTAAGGTCACCTCCTGAGGAGAGCGACCGCATGCTGCGCAGGCGCGTTCGATGCGTTGGTTTAACGCAGTTAATCTTGCTTCGATGGAGTGAGTATCAAGTTCTGACATGGGTAAGTTGCTTAGTTGGATCCTACTTGGGCGCAGCGATTTGGGTCGGTTAAAAATGTCTCGGCAATCAAGCAAGCAGACTTCGCGTGGATATCGCCGCTACTCGAATCGTCTTTTTTGACGGCCCAAGAACTTAATCGCTCATCCGCTAGATACACAGGGGCGGTGATTCGTTCGGCGAGAGTCTCGGCAAACAACGTCGCCCGGTCGGACATATCGGATACGCTACCGTCCATGTTCAAGGGCAAACCTACGACGAAGACGGCAGGGCGATAGGTTTGCATTAGCTCATCAAGCTTTTGCCAGTCGGGTTTGCCGTTCTTGGCACTCAGGGTTGTGAGTGGCCTGGCCGTTTGCGTTACTGATTGGCCCACAGCAATGCCAATATGCTTTAGGCCAAAATCAAAACTCATCACATAGCCTTGAGGCATCAACTGTGCCCCGCCTCGGGGGCGATTAGCCTTAAGTCGATGCCAAGTAAACCAGCAGCGGCATCCAAACGCTCCTCGAAGGCTCGGTCGAACAATATGTCAGCGTCCGCTTCGACGGTGAGCCAGGTGTTACTGATGATTTCGCGCTCCAACTGCCCGCCAGCCCAGCCGGCATAGCCTAGGGCAATGATGAATTGCTCTGGGCCTTCATCGTTAGCAACCGCTCTAAGTGACTCAAAGGCACTGGTTAGATGCACACCGTCAGTAACCGTCAATGAAGATTCGTAAGGCTCACTCCCCGCATAAAGCATAAAGCCACGGTCGGTTGAAACCGGTCCTCCTGCAACAACAGGGTGATCTACCCAATGGCGTTGTGGGTTCAAATTCAACTGGTTCAGCAGTTCAAGGACTGAGATATCGGAGGGGCGATTGACAACAATGCCCATAGCTCCCTCATCGCTATGCTCACAAATATAGGTCAGCGTTGCCGAGAAATAGTCCTGCCGTAAGGTTGGTAAGGCAAGTAGAAAGTGATTTGTCAGGTTCATGATGTTTTGCGACCCATAGCCTTCCAGCATAGTGTACTAGTTGATCGATGGGCCGCGCCTACTGAATTCCCAGGATCGTGTAAAGGACAACTGATCATAACGTTTGAGCATCTCTACGTTGAAGGGTTGATAGGGCGATGCTTGCCGAACAGTTCGAAGGGCAGCGTTATCCAGGGTCATGTGGCCCGACGAGCTTAAAATAAAAACATCGAGCAACCGTCCCGAATGATCGATGATCACGCGCATGGTGAGTTCGCCTTGTAGCCCGCCAGCTGGATAGTTGTTCCCACCAATGCGTTCACATTTTCGCCGCCACATTGCCAGATAGGCGGACTCAGCCGCGGTTGGCATACCCACGCTCGCCAAGTTGCGCTTTCGGGCATTACCCTCTTTCTGTTCGGCGCGCTGCTCAAACAGCAGGATCTGTTGAGTCATGGTCTGTCGATCAACACGCGGCCGGATTGTTGGCATCGCATCGGTACGGGTCGGGATTTCCTCGGCGGACAGTAATTTTTCGGGGGGCTGCTGCATAGCTTGTGTGGTCATTTGAGCCTGATCGCTTCGGGAGTTGGATGGCTGCGCGTCGTCGTTTTGCGGAAGCACGATTGCACCGCTTTGGGTCCTCGCGTCGCCAGCTTGTCTAAGGACAATAGACAAGGGAGTTGCACTAAGAACGGGTTTTTCTTCGCCCGGGGCAATGCCCAGCAAAATCACTGCGTGTAACGCGGTCGCCAGCAAAAGCGTGAAGATCAGTTTGTCTCGGTTTATTGGCCTTAACATGGGCGTTTCAACGATTTCGCGTTTAAAGATTAGGCAATTAGGCTTTCTATCAAATCGCCCGCGATATCCAATCCAAATTGACTGTCGAGTTCGCGAATACAGGTTGGGCATGTAACATTTATTTCGGTTAAGTAGTCGCCGATAACGTCAATACCAACGAAGTTGAGACCCCTCGCCACCAGTTCCGGTCCAATTTCCGCAGCAATCCATTTGTCGCGGTCCGTTAATGGGCGACCTTCGCCGCGGCCACCGGCCGCTAAGTTGCCCCGGGTTTCGCCAGCAGACGGTATGCGGGCTAAGGCATAGGGCACTGGTTTGCCGTTCACGATCAAAATGCGTTTATCGCCATCGACGATCTCCGGCAGATAAACTTGGCCCATGATCTGCTCGTTGCCCGCGTTGGTGAGCGTTTCAAGCACAACGGATAAATTTGGATCCGACTCCATGATTCGGAAAATAGACGCGCCCCCCATGCCATCGAGTTTTTTGAACACAACATTTTTGTGCTCAGCATGAAATGCCTTCAAAGCATCCATTCGCCGGCTGACGATTAACGGCGGACAGCACTGCGGGAACAGGGTCGCGAAAAGCTTTTCGTTACAATCTCTGAGTGAACCAGGTCGATTCACCACTTTGGTGCCCTCGGCCTCTACGCGTTCCAGTAGATAGGTGGTATAGATGTATTCCATATCAAATGGCGGGTCTTTACGCATCATCACGATGTCCATATCGGAAAGTGGCATCAATGCAGCAGGTTGAAGAGTGAACCAAGGCTCAGTGCCACCGCCGACGGTCGCAGGATCTAGGACTGCAGCAAAATGATCGATCAGTGAAAGCCGACTTAAGTAGGCGCAGACTAGAGTCTTGGAGATCATCAAGTCCTCCTGACGACAGTAGTAGACTTCTAATCCTCTCAGCTGGGCTGCGCGGACCATGGCAATGGTCGAGTCTTTTTTTATCGCAACGGACTCAATTGGGTCCATTAGAAAGGCGATCTTGGTCATGGCGCTATCCGCGATTTGGAAAGCACTACGGTAACGACTGAGGGCCTATCGAAGCAAATCCAAAACATCGTAATCCTTGGCCGCAAACTTCCTGCACGAAGTGCGAGGGCCGGTTATCATTTGACGTGAAGTATTACTAGCGCTCGGAGCCGCCCGATCTATGTTGCATGGACTTACCCGCGACCAAATCAGCCAGCAGCGGCAAGAATTTGAGCGCGGCTTGTTAGCGGTGATAATTAACGACAATCGGCAAGTCGGATTGGAGCTGATGAGTCGTGTTGCTAGTCGTTTGGGTGGAGCACAATCACCTGACAACACTTGGTTGTTATTGGCACGCTGGCTAAACGCCTTGGCTCGTCATGAAATCGTTTTAACGAGCGCGAGTTTTGTCTTGTTGCGTGAAGTTGGAAAAGCACTCAAGCAGCTAGATCAGCAAGTTGATGCAGACGCCGATTCCGCAACGCAACCTCTGCTGGAGCTGGCATTGCTGCGCTCTCAACTGGAGAGTGCGTTAGCGCCCGAGTCAAGCCAAGCCAGCGATTCGTGGCTCGAACTGTTGAATACTCTGCAACAGGCGGCAGGGCTGGTGCCGCTGCGCGATGGCTTCGTTGCGGTGGCAGATTTTGCCGCCGAAGCGAAGTGGAGCGATGCTTTAGAGGTTGCCAGCGCTCAAACCAATCTGCTTGATCGCCTACTCGATGCCACACTATCGATTCATGAAGAGCACTGGGATGTTCTTCGCGATGCCACGGCTTTGCTGCAACGACTGAGGCTTCCGGAGTCAGGAGGCGACGAATCTACCCAATCGCAAATCGATGACGCGACCTATGAACGCGTTATTGAGCGAGCTGATGTATTGGCGTCTGGGGGAGAATTTTCTTTCGCCGAAGAAGGCGAGGATGTGTCTGTCCATCTGCAGTTGGAAACGGTATTAGATACATTACCCGGGCTACTGCAAACCTTCCGTGCGCAAAGCAACAATGAGGCTATTGACGCAACTTTGGAAGATGCGATGCAGAATTTGGTGATCGCAGCAGAACAACTGCAGTCAAAGCTGCCATGACGAGTTCGGGTCAGGAGCTAGGACGGCCAGCCTCTCGCTTGCTGAACGAGTGCGATCCCGACGGCAGGCATGGTTTCAGCCCGAAGTATCGTATTGCCGAAGCAAAAAACCGCAGCGCCAGCAGTGGCGAATACAGCCCGTTCGACCTCGCTCCATCCACCCTCCGGACCAATGAAAATAAGCGGGTTTTGCATCGTTAGCGCGCTTGGCATCGGTTCCCCATCGGGATCAAAGACCACGAAGCCATCGATCTTGATTTGTTGATTCAAACATTCGTCAGCAGTGACCGGCGCCTTAAGTGTAGGCAACCATAGCTGGCCACATTGCTCACAGGCGGAATCTACGATGCGACGCCAGTGCGCCATCTTCTGGCTAAGACGGTCGGATTTGAGCGCCACGTTGCTGCGTTCGGCATTAATCAGCCAGATGTCTTTTGCGCCCAGTTCTGTCGCTTGCTGTATTGCCCGATCCATGGCTTGGCCTTTGAGCATGGCGATAGCAACACACGGCGCTTGCTCGGGCTGGGGTTGGGTGAGGATGTGTTCTATTACTTTTATTTGTGCTCTTCGCGTATGCGCCTTGATCAGGCGGCAGCGGAACAAACTGCCCAGACCATTGAAGACATCGATAGCGTCCCCTTCAATCTTGCGTAAGGCTTTGCAAACATAGTTTGAACGCTCAGCGTCGAGCTGCAAACAATCGCCTGGCTGGTGTTTCCCGGCGAAATAAAAGCGATTTAGTCGTGACAATTCAGTGTTCGAGAAATCCCAAATTTAGGCAAATTTGGCGACTCGCGCCCCATCGGTTAAGCGTATAGAAGTGTAGCCCAGGCGCGCCTAATTGCTGCAATCTTTCGCACAGCTTGGTGACGACCTCTACGCCGTAGGCGATTAACCCTTTTTCGTCGTCGACGTAGCTCGACATTGATTTTCCGAGCCAGCGAGGAACGTCGGCGCCGGCTTTCGCGCTGAAACGGTGAAGTGCGTCAATGTTAGTAATTGGCATGATACCCACGGCTATGGGGATGGTGAGCCCCGCTTTCTCGCAGCGGTCAGCAAAATATCCGTACGCCTCAGCATTATAAAAGTACTGGGTGATCGCGGAGCTTGCTCCTGCATTGACCTTGGCGGCGAAGTATTTGAGGTCTGCCTCCACCGATCCAGAATCGGGATGAATCTCTGGATAAGCCGCGACTGACAGCTCGAATTGGTTGGGCCAGTGGGTCGATAGATGGGTTACTAAATCTTCGGCGTAGGCCGTTTTGTAGGTTTCGGCAGGGGGGTGATCGCCGCGCAGGCACAAAATTTTGGTGACTCCAATGCTTTGATAGTGGCCGATCAACTGCGCTAATTCTTCTTCAGAGCTGCCGCCAATAGAAAGGTGGGGTACCGCGTTTGTTCCAGAGGCTATCAGGCGCTCGACGAGGGCCTGGGTGCCTGCTTTCGTTGAGCCGCCAGCGCCATAGGTCACCGAGCAATATCTTGGTTTGAATGCTTTGAGCCTCTTAACGGTGCCGGCTAACAGCCGATCAATACCCGCATCGTCCTTGGGAGGAAAAAACTCAAAACTTAATTCAGGTAGTAAATCAGGTTTTTGGGGGTTGCTCATGATTAGTTCCTAGGAACCCATCATGGCGAGTTCCAACGTTTATTTTATGGCGGCTGACAAGGCTTCCGCTTTGTCGGTGCGTTCCCAAGTAAAGTCGTCACCGATACGGCCAAAGTGGCCATAGGCAGCAGTTTGTTGGTAGATCGGGCGCTTCAAATCAAGCATCGCGATTAAGCCCTTGGGTCTCAAATCAAAGTGTTCACGGACAAGCTGAATGATTTCACTGTCGCTGATTTCGCCGGTGCCGTAAGTATCAACGCTTATGGATGTTGGCTCTGCCACACCGATGGCATAGCTGATTTGAATTTCACAGCGCTCTGCTAATCCAGCAGCAACGATATTTTTTGCCACATACCGGCCTGCATAGGCGGCAGATCGGTCAACTTTGGATGGATCTTTGCCCGAGAAAGCTCCGCCCCCATGGCGCGCCATACCGCCATAGGTATCGACAATGATTTTTCGTCCCGTTAACCCGCAGTCGCCCACAGGGCCGCCAATGATGAATTGGCCCGTAGGATTGATATGAAACTGAGTTTCTGCTGACACCCAATTTGCTGGTAGCACGGGTTTAATGATTTCTTCCATAACCGCTTCGCGCAGGGTTTCTTGGGTAACGTCTGGCGAGTGCTGCGTCGATAAGACCACAGCATCAATGCCGATGGGCTTGCCCGCTTCGTCATAGCGAAAAGTGAGTTGGCTTTTAGCATCGGGCCTCAGAAAAGATAGATTGGCACGTCGAGCTTTGGCCTGTTGTTCTACCAAGCGATGGGAATAGACAATTGGCGCAGGCATCAGCACGTCTGTTTCATTGGTTGCGTAACCGAACATCAGTCCTTGGTCGCCGGCACCTTGCTCATGGTCGCCAGACTCGTCTACACCCATAGCAATGTCTTGGCTTTGCTGACCTAGCGCATTCACGACGGTGCAGGCTTCGGGGTCAAAACCGATTTCGGGCCCGTCGTAGCCGATTTGTTCGATGACACTTCTCGCGAGCTTGTCGAAGTCGACGACGGCTTCGCTGCGAATTTCACCGGCGAGCATGACGATGCCGGTCTTAATCATGGTTTCGCAGGCAACTCGTGATTCGCTGTCTTGAGCCAACATCGCATCGACGACCGCGTCAGAAACTTGGTCAGCAACTTTGTCAGGATGGCCTTCGGAAACTGATTCAGAGGTAAACAGTGTTTGTGAGGGCATAGTTCTTCCTTGGCCAATTTTTGGTCTACTTTTTCGAGGCGGGGATGCTACTTGAATTCTTGCTTCGTTTTAAGTGACTTAAATGCGATTAAAGTTGCAGAAAATTTGCAGCGAGCCGTGCAAAACGCCGACAATACAGGTTCACGTCAAAGAGAAGGTTTATGCCCACACGATTTGAACTCGCCAACGCTATTCGGGTTTTGGCCATAGATGCAGTGCAAGCTGCCAATAGTGGTCATCCCGGTGCTCCGATGGGATTGGCCGATGTTGCCGAAGTGCTCTGGCGTGACTTTCTTAAGCACAACCCCAAAAACCCAAATTGGTTCGATAGAGATCGATTTGTGTTATCCAACGGGCATGGATCCATGCTGCTTTACGCGCTGCTGCATCTCACCGGCTATGACGTGAGCTTGCAGGACATCAAGGACTTCAGACAATTGCATTCGAAAACAGCCGGTCACCCGGAATTTGGTGAATGTCCAGGAGTCGAAACAACCACCGGGCCGCTGGGTCAAGGTTTCGCAATGGCAGTTGGAATGGCGCTGGCAGAGCAGAAGCTGAGCGCTGAATTTAATTCAGAGGAACACGTCATTGTCGATCACCGAACTTGGGTAATCGCAGGAGATGGCTGTTTGATGGAAGGCATATCCCATGAAGCGGCCTCACTGGCTGGGACTTTGGGGCTATCAAAGCTGATCTGTCTTTACGACGATAACGGCATCTCCATTGATGGGAACGTAGCGGAATGGTTTAACGAAGATGTGCCCGCGCGCTTTGAAGCCTATGGCTGGCGCGTGATACGCAACGTAAACGGGCACGATACCCAAGAGATAACGGATGCATTAACAAATGCCACTCAGTCTGATGGTCGACCAACCTTGGTGTGCTGTAAAACAGTGATTGGATTTGGTTCACCGAATAAGCGCGGTACAGCGGGCGCGCATGGATCCGTCCTCGGCGAAGAAGAAATTGCGCTGACCAAGGCCGAGCTAGGGTGGACCGCTGGTCCATGGGAGATCCCTCCGGAGATATACGAGGCATGGAATTGCAGCAATTCAGGTGGCGCTGCCCAAGGGTCATGGCAGGCGGCTATGGACGCTTTTGCCCAAGCAGACCCATCGGCGGCCGCGGAACTTGCTCGTCGCATGAACGGCGAACTGCTCGATGGTTGGGACACAGCAATAGATGCGTTCGCGCAGCAGCAGCAAGCGAACGCTGTCGATTTAGAAACGCGCAAGTCCTCTCAGGCTGCAATTGGCGCCATTGCTGAAGGTCTGCCAGAGCTTTTCGGCGGGTCTGCTGATTTAACGGGGTCCAACAACACGCGGTGGTCCGAGGCAAGAGACGACCAATATATGAGTTTCGGTGTTCGAGAATTTGGTATGACAGCGATTAGTAATGGCATTCAGCTGCATGGCGGATATCGACCCTTTACGGGCACTTTTTTGATCTTCATGGAATATGCGCGCAACGCCGTGCGTTTAGCGGCATTGATGCAACTGCCTAACATATTTGTTTACACCCACGATTCTGTTGCGGTCGGCGAAGATGGCCCTACGCACCAACCGGTAGAGCAGTTAGCCAACTTACGCACGACGCCAAACTTAGCGACTTGGCGCCCCTGCGACACCGTGGAAACTGCGATTGCGTGGAAGTCGGCCGTTGCCAGTCGCTCGATGCCAACGGCCCTAGTGTTCACTCGCCAAAAAGTAGCCGCGCAACGGCGTTCCTCCTCAACGTTTGACAACGTGCATCGCGGTGGATATGTACTCGTTGATTCCGACAAAGCTCCCGACCTTATCCTCATCGCTACTGGCTCTGAGGTGGGTCTCACAGCTCAAGCGGCGCAAACGCTTACCGAACAAGGAATAGCTGTTCGGGTGGTTTCTATGCCTTGCGTGGAAGTGTTTGAGTCCCAAGAACAGGCTTACAAAGAGTCCGTACTACCCAAGGCGCTCAGGGCACGTGTAGCGGTTGAAGCCGGACAGCCTGACACTTGGTTCAAATTCGTTGGGCTTGATGGCGATGTGGTTGGGATTGATCGATTTGGCATGTCCGCGCCGGGCGCCCAAGCGCTAGAGACGCTTGGGATAAAAGCTGAACATGTGGTTGAAAAAGCATTGCGCGTATTGGGTCGATAGTCAATGGAGCAGAGGTTGTGGAGTCACCGTGAGCGATACCCGGGAAAGTGGAAGCGAGCGAGCTAATGGATTTACCTGAAGTTACGCCGATGTCCGAACTGGATTTAAGCGGTAAGCGGGTGCTGATTCGAGCGGATCTGAACGTCCCAATCGCTCGAGGGCGGGTAACCAGTGATGCCCGTATTCAGGCCTCCATACCGACTATTCTCGCTGCGCTTGAACAGGGAGCCAGAGTGGTAGTGATGTCGCACATGGGGCGGCCTACAGAGGGCGAATTCGATGCGGCTGCTTCTTTGGCCCCGGTAGCAATTGCTCTGGAGGCAATGTTAGAGAGACCGGTAGCACTCTTGCCTAATCTCGAAGACTGCACCCAGATCCCGCCGGGTAGCGTGGGTTTGCTCGAGAACGTGCGTTTTCTGCTGGGCGAAAAATCGGATGATGAAGCGCTCGCCAAACGCATGGCCGCAGCGTGCGACGTGTTCGTAATGGATGCGTTTGGCACAGCTCATCGAGCTCAAGCTTCGACCCATGGGGTTGCTAAATTTGCGCCAGAGGTTTGTGCGGGGTTGTTGCTCGATGCCGAGTTAAAGGCTTTTCAACAAGCGCTCGCCCAGCCCGCTAGCCCTATGGTGGCGGTTATAGGTGGCGCCAAGGTATCGACAAAACTCGAGGTATTAGGCTCTTTAGCGTCCATCGCAGATCGAATAATCGTGGGTGGAGGCATCGCAAATACATTCATAGCGGCCGCTGGCTATGAGGTTGGTAGCTCTTTATACGAACCTGATTTGGTTGGTAAAGCACAAGAAATCGCCGAGCAGGTCGACATCCCGGTACCCGTGGATGTAATGGTTGCCAAATCGTTCGACGCTGGCGCGGTTGGTGTGGTGAAAGCCATCGACGGCGTAAAGCCAGATGAAATGATTCTCGATATTGGCCCGGTCACTGCCCGTGCGTGGGCAGAGGGACTGATCGATGCACAAACCATCATGTGGAATGGTCCGGTCGGCGTGTTTGAGTTCCCGCAGTTCGGGCACGGTACGAAGGTGCTGGGTGAAGCTATTGCGCAAAGTAGCGCATTTTCTATCGCCGGGGGTGGAGATACCTTAGCAGCGGTCGAACGGTACCAACTTGCCTCTGACCTTTCTTATATCTCGACAGGAGGGGGTGCGTTCCTGGAGTTGGTGGAGGGCAAAACCTTACCCGCTGTGGCGATACTGGGCGAGCGTCGCGCGCAAACCTGATCGGAAGAATAGATGCAGAAAAAATCGAAGCATGGCAAACGTTATACGCAATTTATTGGAGAACAAAAATGGCACTGATTAGCATGCGGCAGTTACTCGATCACGCCGCCGAAAATGACTATGGGGTTCCAGCCTTTAACGTCAATAACCTTGAGCAGATGCGCGCTATCATGGAAGGTGCGCGAGAGACAAACAGCCCGGTGATAGTTCAAGCTTCAGCCGGAGCGCGAAAGTATGCGGGCCCCAATTTCTTGCGCCACCTAATGCTGGCAGCAGTTGAGGAGTTTCCGCAAATCCCTGTTGTCATGCATCAGGATCATGGCGCTTCTGCCGATGTCTGCCAGCGTTCCATGCAGATGGGATTCACGTCTGTGATGATGGACGGATCGTTGCTTGAGGATCAGAAAACCCCGGCTGATTATCAGTACAACGTCGATGTGACTCGGCGGGTGGTCGAAATGGCGCATGCGTGTGGTGTCTCTGTTGAGGGGGAGTTGGGCTGCTTGGGCTCGCTAGAAACAGGCACGGCCGGTGAAGAAGATGGCGTAGGTGCCGAAGGTGTGCTCAACATGGATCAGCTGCTTACCGACCCGGAGGAAGCCGCTGACTTTGTCGCCAAAACTGAGGTGGATGCATTGGCGATAGCAATCGGGACATCGCATGGGGCTTACAAGTTCAGTCGACCACCATCGGGAGATATTCTGGCGATCGACCGTATCAAGGCTATAAATCAGCGACTCCCGAACACGCACTTAGTTATGCACGGGAGTTCTTCTGTGCCGCAAAACCTGCTGCAAGAAATTAATGAATATGGCGGTGATATTGCTGAAACATATGGCGTGCCAGTGGAAGAAATTCAGCAGGGGATAAAGCACGGTGTTCGGAAGGTCAATATCGATACAGACCTACGCTTAGCGTCGACTGCCTCGATCCGGAAATTCTTGGCGGCAAACCCATCGGAATTCGATCCACGAAAATATCTTGCGGTTTCCCAGCAGGCGATGAAAGAGGTAGTAGTAGCGCGCTATGAAGCGTTCGGCACCTCGGGTAATGCAGACAAGATTAACACGAAGTCGCTTGAAACTATGTTCATGCATTACGCGGCTGGCGAGCTAGCGCCACTGATTGCCTAGGCGATCCGTTGGCTCATTTGCCCCAGCGCGGCCAAGGCCTGTTTGATGATGCCGCTTTAATCCACGCCCTAGCCGCAGTGCCGCTGGATGAGGTTGCTGGGAGTGAGGATTCTTGGGTTGAGCTTAATCCCTCGTTATTCGATGCATACAACGCCTATTACCAGCTCGGGTTCGAGCAGGTTGCAGCGGTACGTTCATACGGCCTTGTAGCTGTCGGCAAGGAACGTATTTTTGCGCAAACGTTCAAACCCGACGGAGAAGCACCGGACGCCTGGGCAATTGTCTGTCACGGTTATTACGATCACTTAGGCTTGTACGGGCATCTGATCGCAGAATTGCTGGAGCGCAACATAGCGGTGCTTGGTTTTGACCAAATAGGTCACGGTCTGTCGACAGGCCAACGGGCAACTATCAGTGATTTTCAGCGCTATGTCCGTGTAGTTGATGACATGCATGAGCTCGGCAAACGCTTAGCATGCAATCTACCGATACATTGGTTCGGCCAAAGTATGGGCGGCGCGTTGACGATGGAATATTGGCAGCAGCAGAAATACGCTACGCAGAACCGGCCAACGGGGGAAGTAGTGTTATTGGCGCCTCTCGTTCGACCCTACGCGTGGGTAGCCATGCGCTGGGTGTTTGAAATCGCACGCTGCACCGTCAAATCTCGGTCCAGAGACGTTTCTACAAATATCGATAACCCTGAGTTCGTTGGCTTGCTTGGGCAAGACCCTTTGCAAGCTCGCACCCTACCCGTCGCTTGGGTTAATGCCATGGTGAATTGGTTCAATCACTTTGAAGGCTATCAACCTTCTCCCCTATCACCCAAGATCGTGCAGGGTTACGAGGATCGCACTGTAAGTTACCGATACAATTTGCCGGTGCTTGAGCGTCTCTACCCACAGTGCCAGATACATATTGTGCCACCTGCTCGGCATCACTTGGTGAACGAAACCGAAGCCATTCGTGCCGCTATATGGACACGCCTGGACGCAGCGTGTCAGTGGGCAAAACATCGAGGAGAAAGGCATGCTATCTAGCGTGTTAGAAGCAAAGCAGATTAAGGTCGATCCCGACAGCTTGCAGCTCTGGGGCAAGGATTGGACTAATGGGTTTGTGGTCGATCCTAGCGCTATCGTGTTTCCAGAAACGATCGAACAACTCCAGGATCTGGTTGCTTACGCTCGTAGCCATCATCTCAAGCTTGTGCCGTCAGGCGGCCGAACGGGCTTGTCTGGTGGGGCTGTGGCAAGCCAACGAGAGGTCGTTGTGTCATTCGATCGTATGAATAAGATCTTAGATTTCTCGGCCAAGGACCGAATCGTGACCTGCCAGCCCGGATTGATCACCGCAAATTTGCAAGCGTTTGCTGAAGAACAGGGCCTGTTTTATCCCGTGGATTTTGCTTCGTCTGGGTCTTCGCAGGTTGGTGGCAATGTGGCGACGAATGCAGGCGGCATTAAGGTGATTCGCTACGGGCTAACCCGAGATTGGGTTGCAGGAATGAAAGTGGTTACCGGTAGCGGAGCATTCCTGGACTGCAACGCAGGCCTGATTAAGAACGCGACCGGCTACGACTTTCGTCATCTGATGATTGGGTCTGAGGGCACGCTAGGTTTGATCGGTGAGCTGGATATGCGCCTAGCGCCACAGCCTCAGCCGCAGATCGTGATGGTCGTAGGGGTTCCCGAGGTTACCGATCTCTTAAACATCTTGCATGGGTTCAGTGACCGGTTAACGCTGTCGGCGTTTGAGTTCTTTTCCGATCTGGCATTACAGAAAGTACAAATGCATCGGCAGTTACCCCAACCGCTCGAAAGCCGCGTAGAAAATTACGTGTTGCTGGAATTTGATGAGTCAGATCTTGCACAAGCAGAGGAAGCGTTTTCGCGCTGCTTAGAGGAAGGCTGGCTGGTCGACGGTGTAGTGAGTCAGTCGCAAGCCCAAGCCGCCTCTTTGTGGCAGCTTCGTGAGGGTATTTCCGAGAGCCTCGCGCCGTACACGCCATACAAAAATGATCTGTCTGTTCGTATTAGCGAAGTACCTGCGTTTCTTGCCGATGTGGACCGCTATGTAAATGAAGGCTATCCCGATTTCGAGGTGTGCTGGTATGGACATATCGGCGATGGCAACTTGCACCTGAATATCTTGCGCCCCGAATCGCTGTCGGTAGAGGAGTTTTTCCACGTTGGGCACACCATGAGCCCCAAAATATTCGAGTTGGTGCAGGCGCGTCGCGGCAGTATTTCTGCTGAACACGGAGTCGGCCTGCTGAAACGCGATTTCTTAGGATACAGCCGCAGCGAGGAGGAGATGGCTCTTATGCGAGGGTTGAAAGCTGTTTTCGACCCAGACCAAATTCTAAACCCTGACAAGTTATTGCCGATAACGGGTAGTTGACGGTGTTACGTAAAAAGTCCGAGCCATATCGCAGGACCTACGCTCGAGCCCCTAATCAGACGAAATTTTTGGATATGGGATTAGCGAGGGAACTTGCTCTTTATAACTCGCGTATTCAGGTTTGTTCGCAAGCTGGCGCTTATCGATCATAGGAATCGAAATTCCCAGGAATAGCCCGACCATCAGAGCAAAACCCAACCAAGCGTATGCGTTGGCTGAGCCTAAAAATCCAAAGATGGTCAAGGCTAACCAAAACCCTAATTCGCCCAAATAATTGGGGTGCCGACACCACCCCCATACGTCACTGCGCAGAACGCTGCCCTGATTGTCAGGGTTTGTGCGGTGATCACGCAGCACATTATCCGCGCGCCATTCAATCCATAATGCCGCATAGCCGATAATGATCCAGAGAGCATCGAGCAAAGAAAGTGCGACTGGCGCAGATTGCAGCGCAAGTAATACAGGCATGCAGGCGACAAAAACCTGCACGGTGGGCGTCAACTGAGCGCCAAACAAATCAACTAAGGGGTAAAAGATCCCGGTTTTGGCTTTTAGGTCGACATAGCGCCAATCTTGGTGGGCAAGTCCATACCAACCGCGGGCCCAGTTGTGGGTCAGCCGAATCGCCCACAACAGAACCAGATGAAAAAGCAACATGGTTCGCAGATCGAAGGCTTGGTACGAGGTTATCGAGTAGAGCAAAATGACGGGCGGGGCAACAGACCAATAGGCGTCGTAAAAACTGGAGTTTCTGAAAACACAGGCGAACGCAAAAATCACGATGGTGCTAGCAAAATCAGCTGCTGCAGTGCGCCATAGCAACTCATAGGCCGACAACTCGGCTGCAACCAGCCACGCGACCATCAAGGCGACTCCGTAGGCTAGAGTTATCCATAAATAATCAGAAGTCTTTGCCATGTGTCTGCTAATCCGTGAGCGTTAGGAAGTGCGCTTTAGTGTCTTCATGCCTTCGTCGTTCGCCAAAAACGCGACGTTGGCGGCTTGCTGTGCGAAAATACCATTGCAGACAACGCCTGCAATGCAGTTGATTTGTGTTTCCAGAACGAATGGCTGGTCAATAGTTAGGCCATGCACGTCGAGGATGAGATTGCCGTTGTCTGTTATGACGTTTTCCCGCCAAATCGGATGGCCGCCCAAATCGACGAGGGCTCTTGCCACCAAGCTGCGTGCCATCGGTATAACCTCGATTGGCAATGGGAATGCGCCTAGCTGATCGACTAATTTGCTGGCATCCGCGATGCAAACGAATTCATCAGCGGCGGATGCGACGATTTTTTCGCGTGTCAGGGCGGCGCCTCCGCCTTTAATCATGTTGCATGCTTGGTCAATCTCGTCCGCGCCATCGACGTATACATCAAGGCGTGGTGAGCTGTTTAGGTCGATTACGGTAATGCCGTGAGCTAGGAGGCGACGCTGGGTTTCTTCGCTGGAAGCGACGGCAGCGTCGAAGGAGTGCTTGATGGTTGCGAGCTCGTCAATAAAGCAGTTGGCTGTTGAGCCAGTGCCGACGCCGACAACGCTTTTGCGTTCTAGCTTCGGGGCAATGTAAGAGATGGCGGCATGAGCGGCTTGTTGCTTAAGTTCGTTTTGAGAATGACTGATAGAGCGCCTCGCTGGCGTGGTTAGTATGTCAGGCTGATGAGCCTCGGGAATTGTTGAGAAAATGTTGGCATGTTAGAAAAATATGTAAAGAAAATTCTAGGCTCTAAGGTATATGACCTGGCAGTTGAGAGCCCGCTTAGCGATGCACCACTGCTCAGTCGGCGGCTAGGGTTAACCGTGAGTCTAAAACGCGAAGACATGCAATCGGTTTACAGTTTTAAGCTGCGGGGTGCTTACAACAAAATGGCCCAGCTCACCGATGAGCAGAAAGCGACCGGCGTTATCACTGCCTCGGCAGGTAATCATGCTCAGGGCGTAGCGATCTCTGCACAAAAGCTTGGTATTCGAGCGACGATTGTTATGGGCCAG
This sequence comes from uncultured Gammaproteobacteria bacterium, assembly GCA_913049565.1. The sequence continues at coordinate 18,212 of CAJWZG010000001.1, read as the reverse complement.
AACACGCCCAGCATCAAAGTGAACGCAGTCCGCGATCGTGGCGCGAAAGTGGTTTTGCACGGCGATAACTACAATGAAGCTGCAGTGCATGCCAAACATTTGTGTGACTCCCAAGGCTTGGTGTACATCCCGCCCTACGATGATGTCGATGTGATTGCAGGCCAAGGCACCATTGGTATGGAGATCGTCAACCAACATAGTCAGCCTCTTGATGCGATCTTTGTCCCCGTCGGTGGCGGGGGTCTAGTGGCTGGAATTGCAGCATACGTGAAGTATTTGCACCCTCTAACGAAAGTCATTGGCGTTGAAGTTGAGGGGTCTAATTGCCTCGACGCCGCCATGAGAGCTGGGCGTCGTGTCAGCCTGCCAATCGATACGTTGGATTTATTTGCCGACGGCGTGAGCGTGGCGCAAGTAGGTAAAGAGACCTTTAAGGTCGCCAAGCGGTACGTAGACGATGTCGTGGTCGTCAACGTGGATGAAATTTGTGCGGCGATCAAAGATGTATTTGAAGACACGCGTTGTGTTGCAGAGCCCGCAGGTGCTTTGGCCATTGCGGGAATGAAGCGTTTTGTCGAAATGAACCCAGGTATGTCTCATGTTGTCGCCATCGTGAGTGGCGCGAACGTCAATTTTGATCGGCTCAGGCATATCTCAGAGCGGGCGGAGGTGGGTGAATCCCGAGAGGCGATACTTGCGGTGACCATCGATGAAGCGAAAGGCAGCTTTTTAAAGTTTTGCCGCGCGTTGGGTAAACGGGCGATTACCGAGTTCAATTACCGCTGTGCGGACGCCGAGCAAGCGCATATTTATGTGGGCATTGGCGTTAAGTCAAAAGATGACCGCTTCGAGCTGGTGTTCCAGTTACAGACCAAGGGGTATCAGGTATTTGATATGACTGAGAACGAGGCAGCGAAAGTGCACCTGAGGCATATGGTGGGCGGACATCGGGGCAGCCCGGGTGCTGAAAAATTGTTTCGTTTCGAGTTTCCAGAACGGCCCGGCGCACTGCTGCAGTTTTTGGCAGGGCTCGGCGCGCAATGGAACATCTCTTTGTTCCACTATCGAAATCATGGGTCCGCCTGGGGTCGGGTTTTAGTTGGTTTTGATGCCAATAGCGCAGACAAGGAAAAACTTGAGGAGCACCTGCAGCGCATCGGTTATCGTTTTTGGTCTGAAGATGAAAATCCAGCTTATGAGCTGTTTTTGCGTTAGTGAGAGCGCTCTGGCGCTTGATGGGCAAGCCACTCGTCTTCAAAGACTAAGTGCGTCATGTCTCGAATATGATCCACATAGAGCCTCCCTGCTAAGTGATCGAACTCGTGCTGCACCACCGTCGCCAGGAATCCCTGGAGTTCCAAAGACGCGTCATTCCCAGTACGGTCCATGTAGTTCACCTGCACGTGCTGGGGGCGTTCAACGAAGCCCCTTAGTCCGGGCACTGATAAGCAGCCTTCCCAGTAGCCAGCTTCCACCGGACTAAGCACGGTGAGAACAGGATTAAAGAAAATCGTAAGAGGAATCGCCTGAATTTCTCCATACCGGCTCGGACCACCCGGTACTTCGATAATAGCGAGCTGTAACGACCGATTAATCTGCGGCGCTGCTAAACCGATGCCTCCCGCGTCGTGCAGTGTTTCGATCATGTCGGCAATCAGTGTTTCCATTTCTCCGGTATCAATATCGGCAGGGCTGACCTCTCGCGCCACTTGACGCAGGGTTGGGTGCCCCATTTTTATAATTGGATGAATGCTCATGGGCGGACTCCCTGCCTTTTGCTAAGAACGGCCACTCGCCACGTCGTAGCACCCGTTTTCCGTGATTACCTCGTCTAGCTTGATATCCCAAGGTTCAATTGGCAATGGCGTTGCTGCGAGTTGAACCTCATAGGCGACACCGACAAGTCGAGGTCGGTTCGCTAAAGCCGCGAAGTAGCGGTCATAATAACCACCGCCCATCCCCAGGCGGGTTCCATGGGCATCGAATGCCACAAGGGGCACTAGGGCGATGTCCAGTGCACTTGGCTCGATTCCTCGAGTGTCCGGTCGCGCCTGTGGTTCGCGCAGTGCGTATCTGCCTGTGCGTAGCGGAGTGTTCTCCTTCAGTGCGTGGAATGACATGGCATGCTTAGCTGTATCTACGACGGGTGCAAATAGAGCCAGATCGTGAGCCCACGCAAGCCGTATCCATGGGTCAAGATCAGCCTCCATTGGCGCGGCCAGATATACCGCGATGTTTTCGACCTTGTCGCAGGTGGCCACGAGCTCGCCCAGATGCATGGCTATACGTTCGTGGTATCGAACTCGAAGGTCAGAGCGGATGGCGGCGCGTTTTTCTTTGAATGCTTGCCTCAGCTCGCTTTTGTACGGGGCAACAATTTTGGCAGAACGAGGTTTGCGCATTTAAGATAACCCCACGATGAGCTCGTGGTATCGATAAAAGAGTCTCCCGGAGATGCCGCTGTTGGTTTGCCCTGAACCGTTGAGATTCAAGGCGGGAACCTCAGCTAGCTCGAAGGCGGCCCATCGAATTGGGTAAGCACACAGAACTGGCGAAAAGTCCCCTGACGTTTTTATAACGGCTCAAGGACGCGACCACTGGCTAACATCCCAGGAGATGGCGGCAGTATAGCGATTTTTGTCCTCGGCAATAGGGGAATCGTGCGGTATCGAACGATCAAAACTAGTCAGGCAAGAAGCTGTTTTCGAAGTTAATGTTCCCGGTGTTAAATTTTCAGCTGTTTGCCGTCCGCGATAGCGGATTCTAACCGATCATTTAAGGCGCGAATACGCAGTTTTGCATAGTCCTGACTGGTTTGAATCTTCGCCTGCCCGCTGACCAACTCATGAGACATGTTCAGCGCGGCCATAACCGCGATGCGATCCAGACCAACGACTTTACCGGTTGCCCGAATCCCTTCCATCTGTTCGCTCAAATAGCGAGCAGCGCGCAATAAGGCTTCCTCCTCGCCTTCCGGACACGCAACCTGAAACTCCTTGTTCATCACCGTAATGGCCAAAGTCTTGCTGCCGGTTTTGCCCATGGTGAGGACTCCTGTTATCCGTTTTCTAACGAGCGGAGGCGCCCGATCATGGATTCTACTCGGCTTTTGGCCAGCTCATTTTTTTCGATCAGCTTGGCGCGCTCAACGCTCCAGTTATGTTGTTGAGTTCGCAAGGCCTTGTTTTCACGAGAAAGTTGCTCGGTTAGCGCAATCAGTTCACTAACCCGTCGCTCGAGGATATCCATCTCTTCCATCCGTTGCGAAGAGGGCTGCGAAGAGGGCGGAGCACTTTGAATATCAGACATAAACGACAAGCTACACGGCGAAAAAAGAGAGAGAAACAATGCTGCGCGGCCTGAGGGCAAAATTCAATCATTGATCCGCGCGGTTGTATGCTGGGTTGGCCGCTTCGCTGGTAATTGCAGACACAGTGCGCGATAGTTTGAATGAATCGACTCTGTCCACTTCCGACCGGATTACACTATGTCTGAGCTTCGCATTCATGCCGAGATGGCTGCCTATTCTATAGAGCCTGAAGAATTACATGGCATGGTTTGCGGCATGGCAGTCAATGGCCGTCATGAGTTTGTGCTCAGCGATTTCGTCGATCTGGTGGGTATCGATGCCTTGTCTGACCAAGAGTCGCTTGGCACTTTCGTAAACGCTGCGCTCGCAGAGTTGCACGACCAAAACATGATTTTTGAGCCTTTAGTGGCCGATGACGATGAAGTTATTGCTAAACGTGTAGAAACGACCGCTAACTGGGCGGGTGGATTTTTGACAGGTTTCGCTGCCGGGCTTGATGGCGATCACTCGGATCTGCCCGTGGATGTCCAGGAAATAGTGAAAGATCTAGTGGCCTTGTCATCCTTAGACCCTGAGGACTACCAAGAAGCAGACTTCGAGCCCGGAGAAATGGAAGAGCACGAAGCCTCACTAACCGAAGTACATGAATACATGCGCGTCAGCACGATGCTAATCCTATCCTTGATGGATGATCATGTAGCTGTGGAATCGGCAATTGATTGACGAGTTGCTGCGAAAAGACGATTTTGCTCGTCGGCGTCGCAAGTTGCTCAACGATATGCGACCGGGCTCTATCGCCATCGTGCCGGGGGCGTTAGAGCAGCGGCGGAATAGCGATATTTACTTCCCTTTTCGTCAGGATAGCGATTTTTGGTACCTTACCGGGTTCTGCGAACCTGAAGCTCTGTTGGTTCTCGTGCCAGATCGCGAGCAGGGTGAGTGTATTTTGTTCTGTCGCGAGCGCGATGTCGTACGGGAGCAGCATGACGGTCCGATACTCGGTCCAGAGGCATGCAGGAACACCCTTGGCGTGGACGACGCGTTTCCTCTTGCTGACGTTGACGACATTTTGCCCGGCCTGCTGGAAGCGCGCAGTCAGGTTTACATGAATATCGGGGAACAGCTGACGTGGGATCAACGGATTAACGCTTATCTTCAAGAGCTGACAGTTCAACATGCCGGACAGCCCGCTCAGCTCGTTGGAATTACCGCACTGGGCCAGTTGCTGCATGAGCACCGATTGATTAAAGATACGAAGGAAAGACAGTTGATGGCGCAGGCCGCCCAAATCAGCGTTGGCGCGCAGTATGCGGCATTAACTGAGGTCGCGCCCGGCGTCACGGAAGCAGAACTTGAAGCCCGGCTGGCCTATAGTTTTAGAACACAAGGAGCTCAATGCGAAGCCTACCCGAGCATTGTGGCTGCCGGTGAGAATGCTTGTGTGCTGCATTACTCGCAAAGCGAATCTGTATTGTTAGAAGACGAGTTAGTTCTCATTGATGCGGGTTGTGAGCTGCACTACTACGCTGCTGACGTGACACGTACGTATCCGGTAAGCGGTCGGTTTTCACGGGCGCAACGCGACCTTTATGACGTAGTTTTGCGGGCTAATGTTGCCGCCATTGATGCCTGCATACCCAGCAATCATTTCAATCGTCCACACGAAGTGGCGACCCTTTTGTTGGTTGAAGGTCTTGTTGAGCTGGGCTTGCTTGTGGGCGACCCAAAAGACCTGATGGAGCAGGGTGTGCATACGCGGTTTTGCCCGCACAAGACCTCTCATTGGTTGGGGTTAGATGTTCACGACGTTGGCGACTACCGTCTCGGCGACACTTGGCGCGACCTGCTCCCTGGCATGGTGCTCACGGTTGAGCCGGGTATCTATATCCCCCGCAGCAACTTAACGCTAGATGTCCCGGAAGAGTATCGAGGCATTGGTATTCGTATCGAGGATTCTGTGCTGATTGAAGAAAGCGGCCCCCGTGTTTTAACCCAAGGGCTGATAAAGCATCCGGATGAGATAGAAATCTGGATGAGTCGAGCTGAGGCAGATATTGCCGAACCAGCTAAAGTAAAAACGGCTGGCGTATGAGCCACGATGCCCCGGCCCAATCCAATTGCAGCGTGGCAGTCGCCGGTGGTGGGTTAGTTGGGGCCACGACGGCCTTAAGTCTGGCGAGCAGGGGGTTTGCCGTTACGTTGATCGACCGTGAGGTACCCAAACCGGGTCCTGCCGCATTTGGAATGGATATCCGTAATGTCGCCTTATCGCCTCGCTCACGCGCCTTGTTGCAGCAAATCCACTGTGACCCAACCCACGCCGCAGCCTACAAAAAGATGCGCGTGTGGGAAGAGCGCGGCACAGCAAGCCTCGAGTTTGATGCTGCCAGCGTAGATCGATCTGAGCTTGGTTGGTTGGTTGAGGTAGCGCCGCTATTGGATCAGCTTTGGCGGCAAGTACAGGTGCAGGCAAATGTTCAATTGGTTCTGGGTAGCATCACTCGCGTTGCGCCGTGCGCCGACGTAGTGACTCTCACAGTCGACCAAGAGGGGGGGGCTCGATCCTTCAGCGTTGACCTACTTATTGCCTGTGATGGTGCAAACTCTGCGGTGCGCAATGCTTTGAACGTATCGATGCGAAGCTGGCAAACCGGACAGATGGCTTTAACAACTGTCGTGCGTACCGAACGGGCTCATGAAGATACCGCATGGCAACGATTCTTGTTGGACGGCCCGCTTGCGTTATTGCCGAGCATAGATCCGCACCTGTGCTCAATTGTGTGGTCGCAATCTCAGGCACAGGCAACCCATCGACTCGCACTTTCTGAGTCGGCATTTTGCAACGCTCTAACAGCAGCAAGTGAAGGCTGTCTGGGCGAGGTTCAACAGGTTGGTCGGCGGCAAGCGTTTCCTTTGAATCAGCAGTTAGCAGCAACGGCCTATCCGCATTCGCGAGTTCTTTTGTTGGGCGATGCGCTGCGTGTCGTGCATCCGTTGGCCGGACTCGGGGTGAATCTAGGTTTTGAAGATTTGCAAAATTTACTCAACCTCGCTGAGCCCGGGGTCGATTTAGCAGTACCTGGCCTGTGGGATAAGTTCGCCCGTCAGCGGCTGTTGCGTTCAGAGATAATGCTGCGCAGTCTCGATGGCCTCAAGCGCCTTTATGGCAATGGCGCTCCCACGGTTGGTTGGCTACGCAACACCACTGTGGGTTGGTTCGGTAACCGGGACTGGCTGTTGCGCAAAGCGATTGAGGAAGCCACGGGTCTAAATGAGTTGTCTGCCTGAGTGCGCTGCACCGAAAAAGTGAAGGCAGCTCACGGAAAAAACTTGATCTCTTGGGTACAATACAAATGATAAAATACGGCAAAATTTGATGGCAGACAAAACTCCGCTTTTTGATGCGCACGTCGCTGCTGGAGGCAAAATGGTGGACTTTGCTGGCTGGATGATGCCAGTAAATTACGGTTCACAGATTGAAGAGCACACGGCAGTGCGGACAGACGCCGGAATGTTCGACGTATCGCATATGACGATAGTCGATATCGATGGGCCAGACGCAGAGGCATTTTTGCGCAAAGTCATCGCAAATGACGTGGCCGTGCTGGACGAATATCAAGCACTCTACGGGGCAGCATTGAACGCGCACGGCGGTATTTTAGATGACCTGATTGTCTATCGTCTGCCGAAGGGTTATCGAGTTGTCGTAAACGCGTCAACTCGAGAGAAAATGCTCGATTGGTTTGAAGCGCAGTCTCTGACCAATATGCGTATCGAACACAAGCCGCAGATCATGCTCGCTGTTCAGGGCCCAGAGGGCATCAACAAGCTGATCGCTGCCACTGACTTATCTTCATTGGGTATCAAACCGTTCTCTGCAGCAGCGCATGGCGATTGGTTGATAGGTCGCACGGGTTATACCGGCGAGGACGGAGTGGAAGTTATGTTGCCTGTGGATCAGGGTCTGGCTCTTTGGCAATCCCTGCTCGACGCAGGGGTACAGCCAGCAGGCCTGGGGGCTCGGGACACATTGCGCTTGGAAGCGGGCTTGAATCTGTATGGTCAAGACATGGATGAAACCCGTTCGCCCTTGATCAGTAACATGGGCTGGACAGTAGCTTGGGAGCCGGCTGAACGGGGCTTTATCGGTCGGCATGCTCTGCAAGGTCAGCGAGAGAATCCTTCAGACAAGCTAACGGGCATTATTCTAGAAGACAAAGGAGTGCTGCGGCACGATCAGCCCGTCATCACAGATGCGGGTCCGGGGCTTGTTACCAGCGGTACTTACTCCCCAACGTTGCAGCGCAGTATCGGTTTAGCACGTGTGCCTGTCAGCGCGAGTAGCGAGTGTTCGGTGGACATACGCGGTTCGCAGAAAGCGGCCCGATTGGTTAAGCCCCCCTTTGTTCGAAAGGGTAAGATTCTGGTCAACTAACCGCCAAATAATGACTGGGTGAAACTTCGGGTTTGGTTGAAAATATGAAAACCGCGAAGCTAAACAGATTGTTGGATTAACGATAATTAGGCTTGGCACAAAGGAGTACCACGCTATGAGCGACATCCCTGCAGAGCTGAAATACGCAGCCACCCACGAATGGGCGAGGCTAGAAGAGGATGGAACCGTGACCGTAGGGATCAGTGATCATGCTCAAAGCGCCCTAGGCGATGTGGTGTACATCGAGCCACCTGAGCTTGGTTTATCCTTAGGGGCGCAAGAAGAAGCAGGCGTCGTCGAATCCGTGAAGGCAGCCTCGGATATTTATGCCCCCGTTGCAGGCACGATTTGTGCGGTGAACGAAGCACTGGGCGATTCACCCGAAACGGTAAACCAAGACCCGTACGGCGAGGGTTGGTTTTTCAAGCTCACGCCAACAGATGCGGCGGACTTAGACGATCTATTAGACGCTGAGGCCTACGCAGAAGTCTGTGATGCCGAAGATTGAGCGCAGGTAATACTACCTTCGAAATAGTGACAGGGAGCGCTTTAAACCGGACCTAAGCAAGCTGGTTGTTAGAAAGATCAGCAGGGAGTGGGCTCATGGAAAGAAGGCGATAGCCAGAGATGGCGCGGGGCCATGAAACCTCGATCGAATAAGAAATTTGGAGGGCTTGATGCCGTTTATTCCCCACACTCAAGTCGACGTTGACGACATGCTGACAGAGATTGGTATCGATCAGCTGGACGACTTGTTTGACGAGATTCCCCAAGAGCTGACCAGCGACCGGCTTGACCACGTCCCCGACGGCATGAGCGAAATGGCTATGCTGCAATATATGGCGCAGCGCTCAGAGCAAGATCAGGGGTACACCTGCTTCCTGGGCGGAGGCAGCTACGATCATCACATTCCCTCAGCTGTCTGGGATCTGACGGCGCGCGGTGAGTTTATGACCGCTTACACGCCCTACCAGGCGGAGGCCAGTCAAGGCACGCTGCAACTGATCTACGAGTACCAGACGATGATGGCCTCGCTGACTGGGATGGATGTATCTAACGCATCAGTCTATGACGGCGCCAGTGGCCTTGCTGAAGCCGTCCTTATGGCCGTGCGAGCGAACAAGAAAAACAAGGCAGGGCGTGTTTTGGTGGCGCAATCTGTGCACCCCCACTACACGCAAACCACGCGCAATATCGTTCGCAACCAAAACGTCGACATAGTTCCTATTGCTGTTGATTCGAACGGTCGAGTGGATCCGGCAGAATTGCCGCAGGCTTCTCAAGGCTTAGCGCCGAGCGCGGTGATTGTTCAACAACCCAATTTCTTTGGCGGGTTAGAAGCCGTTGATGAGATTACCGATTGGGCTCACGAACAGGGCGCGTTGGTAATCGCGGTAGTAAACCCGATGAGTCTGGGCATATTGAAGCCCCCGGGTCAGTGGGGTGAGCAAGGCGCAGATATAGCAGTAGGCGATGGTCAACCGTTTGGGGTGCCCATGGCATCCGGAGGCCCATCCTTCGGCTTTATTTGTGCGCGGGCTGCCTTTATGCGGCAGTTGCCCGGGCGGATCATTGGCCGGACAGAAGACTTGGAAGGTAAAGTGGGCTACGCACTGACGCTGCAGGCACGGGAGCAGCATATTCGTCGTGGTAAAGCCACATCGAATATTTGCACGAATCAAGGTTTGCTCGTCACAGCGGGTACGATCTACATGAGTTTGATGGGACCGCAGGGTATCCGCGAAACGGCGCTTGATTGTCACCGCAAAACCAACACTCTGCGTCAGCGCTTACTGGCCTTGGACGGAGTATCCGAATTTTTCACCGGCCCTATGTTTCACGAATTTGTCCTCAGACTGCCCGTGCCGGCGCATCAAGTCATTGAACAGATGATGCACCAAGGCATATTGCCCGGGCTGAATTTTGCAGATTTTTCAGGCGCAGAGTTCGAAGGTCGAGACCATGGGCTGATAGTGGCGGTTACTGAAAAACGCACAGAAGCAGAACTCGATCGATATGTCACTGAATTTATCAAAGCGATCGCCAGTACCAGTACTATAGGAGCAAGAACATGAATCCCGCTCACGAGATAGCCAAGACAAACGCTGCTCCGTTGAATCAGGCCGTGAGCGCCAAAAAGCAGGGGCAGTCAATATTCGAGCTTAGCCTCGAAAATCGACGGGCCACAGCCCAGCGTGTTGACGGCGCAGATGCAGCTTGCTTAAGCGATATTCCAGAACACTTGCTGCGCAGGCAAACTCCGGGTTTGCCGGAGGTGTCAGAATTGCAGGCGGTGCGGCATTTCACCAACTTGTCGCGTCAAAACTATGCCATAGACACCATGTTTTACCCCTTAGGTTCTTGCACAATGAAGTACAATCCGCGAGGGGCGCATAAAGCGGCAAGTATGCCGGGATTTTTGGGACGGCATCCGCTGGCGCCGGAGGCTGCCAGCCAAGGTCATTTGGCCTGTATGCATCACCTGCAAGAGATCCTCAAAGACGTGACAGGTATGCAGGGGGTTTCGCTTGCTCCCATGGCCGGTGCTCAAGGTGAGTTTGCTGGTGTCGCCATGATTCGTGCCTACCACGAAGCGCGTGGTGACGACGCTCGAAGCGAAATCATTGTGCCCACAGCCGCGCATGGCACCAATCCTGCCACCGCGGTCATGTGCGGTTACAAGGTGACTGAAGTACCCGTCAATAGCGAAGGGGATGTTGACCTTGAGGCATTAAAAGAAAAAGTGGGGCCACAGACGGCCGGCTTAATGATGACGAACCCATCCACTTGCGGAGTGTTCGAGCGGCAGATTCAAGCCATTGCTGAAACCGTACACGATGCAGGTGGGCTGCTTTATTACGATGGCGCAAACCTCAATGCGATTTTGGGCAAGGTAAAACCCGGTGATATGGGCTTCGACGTATTGCACATGAATCTTCATAAAACTTTTGCTACCCCTCACGGTGGTGGCGGCCCCGGCGCAGGCCCGGTGGGTGTGGGCGAACGATTGTTACCGCATCTGCCTCTGCCGGTCGTTGAGAAGGTGACAAACGCCGATGGCGTTCAATACCGATGGATGGGTATAGAGGATTTGCCCGGAAGCATTGGCACCTTGTCTGGGTTTGCAGGTAATGCAGGCATCCTGTTGCGTGCGCTAGCATATGCCTTGATGCTCGGTCGTGAAGGTATGCACCGCGTGGGACAATTCGCCACTCTCAACGCCAACTACATGGCGGCCAGGCTTTCCAAGGCAGGATTCCAGCTGGCCTACCCGTCGCGCCGTGCGACTCACGAGTTCATTGTTACCTATCAAAAGGAGAATAAAGAGCTAGGCGTTAACGCTATGGACATGGCGAAGCGCCTACTGGACTACGGCGTACACTCGCCGACCACCTACTTTCCATTACTGGTCCCAGAATGTTTTTTGCTCGAGCCAACCGAAACAGAGAGCAAACAAGAGCTGGACGCCTTTGTAGACGCCATGATCGCCGTGCGCAACGAGGCACAGCAGGATGCCGATTTCGTCAAGCAAGCGCCGTATACAACGCCGGTAAGAAGGCTGGATGATGTGAAGGCGGCCCGGGAGCTCGATTTGACCTGGAGCGATATCAGCGCGGGCTGAGACAGCCCGTTGTCGGTGCGAACCCTACCTCACCAGTTAAGTAGCGCCGAGCATTCGGCGCAGTTCCTCAAAGTCAGTGATGGAAGCACTGACGTGGCCGTCCGCAAAGACAAACGCAGAGACACGCTCGCGAGCCGCTGTACTGACGAGCCCGGGAAGGTAGTTTGGGGTGGGGCCGTCTATGTCATAGGCCAAGCAGTAGACCTGTAGCCAAGGCTGGTAGCCGCGGGTTAGATTCTGACGCCAATCTGCCATCTGATCTTCTGGTCCGCGAATAACGACGGTCTGATCTCTTGCCGCACTTGACTGTAGTGCAGTGACAAAGCTGCAATGGTTGGCGGTGTAGCGCTCCATGGCTGCGCGAGCCCACCGCAAGGTATTGCTTGCGGCATCCAAATAGGTGGTTTCGCCCAGCAATTGACCCAGATGCAGCATGGCACTGGCGAGCGTTGCGTTGCCCGGCGGCAGAGCCTCGTCGAAACTGGGCTTGGGTCGGAAGATGAGATCCGGCTGATCAATCGCGGTGAAGTAAAAACCGCCATTGTCAGCGTCATAAAACAACCGCATCGCAGTCTCAGCTAATGCTTTAGCGAAGGTGGCATCCACATCTCGCCAACGATGTTGCAGCAACGAAAGTAAACCCTGCAGCACATTAGCGTAGTCATCCAGATACCCCGGCCCTCCATTGCGGCCATTCTGCCAGCAGACAGCAAGATGTTCTCCATCCCAGCATTGGTTGCGCAGAAAATCTGCAGTTGCTTGTGCGGTATCCAACCACTGCTCGTCGCCGAGGGCCTGTGCGCTATCAACTAAACCGCTGATAAGCATGCCGTTCCAACCTGTGAGCACTTTTTTGTCAGTCACTGGCGGCGTGCGACGTGACCGTTCAGTCATTAGCGCTCGTCTAGCAGCTATCAGTAAGCTGTTGGCACTTTCTGGATCGATAGACAGTCGCTTAATCACCGAGCGCCATGAGTCTCGGCGATGCAGTATCCAATGATTTTCAACACTGGCCGGTTTATCCAGCGCGTAGAGCGTTTCAACCAGGAGGTAAGAATCCTCGTCTAGCAGTTTCTTTACCTGCTCACGCCGCCATAGGTAATGCCGCCCTCGTTGGCCCAGACTTGCGCCATCCTGACCTGCGTAGAAGCCGCCCAAATCATCGCGCATTTCTTGGGTTAGCCAATCTAAGGTCGACGAGATAGCATCCTCAAAGAGCGCGTCGCCTCCCAACTTCAAGGCATGGGCATAAGTACTCAACAATTGTGCGTTGTCGTAGAGCACTTTTTCGAAATGCGGAATGCGCCATTGTCGGTCTTGGGCATAGCGAAAGAAGCCACCGCCCAAGTGGTCAAAGGCGCCGCCTCTTGCCATTTGAGTCAGAGTTGTCATCACCATTTCTAGGCTGTCTTTATCTGCAGATTTGGCGCGACGTTGGTAGGCCCAGTGTCTGAGCAACCGATCGAGGCTACCCGGCATAGCAAACTTGATGCTTTGCCCAAAGCCGCCCTCTGCATGGTCGAAGCGTTCGGCGAGGCTTGTTCGACAAGTGTTGATCAGGGCTTCGTCGGTCATCTTGGGATCAAGTACCGGCGATGCGAGTTGTTGCAAGGTGTTGGCCAGTTTGGCGCTCTGGCTCGTGAGTTCCTCGCGCTTTTGGTCATAGGCCTCAAACAGTCGCAGCAGTAAGTCGGCAAACCCCGGCTGGCCGTTCTGTGTTTCGGCAGGGAAGTATGTACCGGCAAAAAAAGGCAGCTGGGTTTGTGGGTCGATAAACAGGTTCAGGGGCCAGGCGCCACTATGCTGAGTGAGCAGTTGCATGGCGCTTAAGTAAATCTTGTCCAGATCAGGCCGTTCCTCCCGATCAACTTTGATGCAGCAAAATCGCTCATTTAAAATCTCGGCAGTGACAGGGTCGGTGAACGATTCACGAGACATCACCTGACACCAATGGGATCCCGCGTAGCCGATTGACAAGAAAATAGGGCGATCGGACGACTTAGTCTCAGCCAAGGTTTCTTCGTTCCAGGTTTGCCAGTAAACCGGCTGTTCAGCGTGCTGTGCTAAGTAAAGGCTGGTTTGTTCTTTCAGGGTATTTTGCATAGTCAAAAAATAAGCTACATGGCCCCAAAGGATAATGTGAGAAGTGAAGGTTAGTCTCGCATGTTTGCTCTGAAAATTGGCTATTTCCCTCTCGACATAAGAAATCTCGGGTTCCTCATTCATATTGTTGTACAGTTGAGTTAGAGGACAACCTTATGGATTCGAAGATCGACAAGCACGGATTCCGCCCGAACGTGGGCATCGTGCTGCTACAAACGCCAGCGTCACCTGACGTTGCTAGCCGTGTCTTGTGGGCCAGGCGCGTTGGAGGTTTCAACGCTTGGCAATTTCCGCAAGGTGGCATAAATGTAGGCGAAACGCCTAAAGATGCTGTGTTTAGAGAACTTTATGAAGAAATTGGTGTAGAGCCGAGCGCTGTTAGCATACTTGGGCAAACTGCCGATTGGCTTCGCTACCGGCTGCCAAAGCAAATGCGCCGCAACAACTCCACCCCGGGTTTCGTCGGCCAAAAGCAGAAGTGGTTTCTGCTGCAACTGCATGCGCAGGATGCGTCCATAGATTTAAGTTTGCATCTCAAGCCTGAGTTCGACGATTGGCGATGGGTAAGCCTCTATTATCCTATTAGCCAAGTGGTCGACTTTAAACGAGATGTTTATCGAAGCGCCTTGGTTGAGTTGGCTCAATTTTTACCACTGGCCGACCAGTCTAAGAGATCTTCGGTAAATAGCGCGACGGGAAGCTAGGACATGCCGTGCTAAACGTTCTGCGAAAGATTGTTCAGGATGTAACCCAAGAGGGTGATTTTGCGGTTTCGGTGCAGCGGCTGGTATCCCACATAAAAGATGCTTTGGGTACAGAGGTCTGTTCGATTTATCTGTCGTCGTCCTCACGAGAAGGTTATCTGCTGGCAGCAACGGAGGGGTTGAACACCAGTCAAATTGGCGAGGTTCTCCTCCTCCAAGATCAGGGCTTGGTGGGTTTGGTCGGGCGCCGCGCCGAGCCTTTGAATCTTGAATCTGCGCCAAGCCACCCGAACTTTCACCTTGTACCAGAGATAGGCGAAGAGCCCTTCAATGCATTTTTGGGTGTACCAATACTGCACCAAGGTCGTGTACTGGGCGTGCTGGTAGTGCAGCAGCGAGAACCTCGGCGATTTGACGAGTCGGAAGAAGCATTCTTGGTGACGCTGTCCGCCCAGTTGGCGACCAGTGTTGCGCACGCAGAGGCAATTGGCAGTTCCATTGTGTCCGACGCATCGTCGAGCGTTGTTGAACAGGGTCAGTTTAAAGGTTTTGCTGGCGCGCCGGGCATTGGTATCGGTACCGGAGTAGTCATGCACCCCATCGCCGATCTCGACGCAGTACCCAGTCGATCTGCTGAGGATGTGACTGTCGAGCTGACCCTACTCGATCGAGCAATAGAGGCCGTGCGAAACGACATCCGCAGTCTGATCCAAAGCCTACAGGCGAGCCTGCCTCAAGAAGAGCTAGCATTGTTCGATGCGTATCTCCATATGCTCGATGACAGTGCGCTGGCAGGCGATATTCGTGAGGTTGTTCGGCGGGGCGAGTGGGCGCAGGGGGCATTGCGTAAGGTGATTCGCCAGCATGTGAGTCGTTTTGAGGTAATGGATGATCCCTATCTGCGTGAGCGCGGCACCGATGTAAAGGACCTTGGGGTCCGCGTTTTGGGGTATTTGCAGCGAATCCGCGAGAAAAAGACGCAGTTTCCTGAGAGCGCTATTTTGGTCGGCGAAGAAATAACGCCAGCCATGTTGGGGGCCATACCTCCAGACCAATTACGCGGCGTTGTATCGGTTCGTGGCTCGGGCAATTCTCATGTGGCGATACTTGCGAGGGCCATGGGTATACCCGCGGTGATGGGGGCTCTTGATCTACCTGCTTACGAGTTAGAGGGCGTTGCTTTAATCGTGGACGGTCATTACGGCGATGTTTATACCGAACCTGATGCCGAGCGGTTGGCAGAGAATTCGCTGTTGTTGGAACAGGAGCAGGTTTTCGCGGAAGAGCTTGTCGAACTGAAAGAGCTGCCTGGGGTGACACAGGATGGGTGGCGTGTTCACCTGTGGGTAAATATCGGTCTGACAGGCGATATCACTCGCTCCCTTGATCGAGGTGCGGAGGGTATTGGCTTGTTTCGCACTGAAGTGCCGTTTATGAGCCAAGATCGGTTCCCCACCGAGCTAGAGCAAAAGGCGCTTTATCGCGAACATATGGAGGCATTTGAGCCGCGACCGGTGACCATGCGCACCTTGGACATTGGCGGTGACAAAGCGCTTTCGTATTTCCCGATTCATGAAGAAAACCCATTTCTGGGCTGGCGCGGTATTCGGGTAACACTCGATCACCCGGAAATATTTCTGGTTCAGGTTCGAGCCATGCTGAAAGCCAATGCAGGCCTTCGCGGTGATCTGCGCATTATGTTGCCGATGATTTCCAGTTTGACCGAGCTACGTCGGGCGAAGCGGTTTATTGAACAAGCTTATGCCGAGGTCATTGAGGAGGGCGTGCAGGTAAAGCCGCCGCAAGTTGGTGTGTTGATCGAAGTTCCGGCGGCTGTTTATCAGGCGCGCCTGCTCGCCAGGGAAGCCGACTTTATGGCAGTAGGATCCAATGATTTGACTCAATACCTGCTGGCAGTTGACCGCAACAATCCGCGCGTTGCTGACCTGTATCAGGAAATACACCCGGCGGTTATCGCTGCGCTGCGTGAAGTGGCGAGAGCCGTCCACGCTGAAAAAAAACCGCTGGGTATTTGCGGTGAGTTGGCGGGTACCCCTGCTGGGGCTATTTTGCTAATGGCCATGGGCTACCATGTACTGTCCATGAACGCGACGCACCTGCTGCGCATTAAGTGGGTGATTCGCAACATCAAACGCAGCGACGCGCGACGTATGCTGGGCAAAGTGCTGCGCATGGATACCGCCGAGGAGGTCATGCCCTACATCAATCAGGAGATGGTGCGACTGGGACTTAGCAAGGTAATGCCAGCTCGCGCTAAAAACGCCTCTTAATCGATAGATCAAACGGCTTTAGACAGCCCTCCATCCAAGTTGATTGCGCAGCCGGTCAGGTAAGACGCGCGTTCACTGGCCAGGAATAGGGCTAAATCTGCGGCCTCCTCGCCTCGACCCATGCGCTGCATAGGGAGGCGGGCGCCGGCTTTCACAATAAACTCGTTCAATGTCAGCTCGCTGCCGCTCGCCGCATGCTGACGCTGTATCTGATCGCTTTCAATAAAGCCAATCAGCATCGCGTTGACTAAAATATTGTCAGCGGCTCCCTCAGCACTCAGCACCTTGGTAAGCGCCATTCCGGCGGCACGAGAAATCGATGTGGGCGCAGTGCCTGCGTCCGGCAGTTTGGCATAAACGTTGAGCAGATTGATCACGCGCCCCCAGCTCTGTGCGGCCATGGCTGGCCAAACTAGCCGAGTCAGTCGCACCGCTGCCATTAACTTGAGGTCTAAGTCTGCCTGCCACTCTGCGTCCGTAATTTTCAGAAAGGGTTTAGCGGCTGATTGGCCAGCGTTATTCACTAAGATATCGATATCACCGAACTTGGCTACCGCCTCTTGGTGAGCCGCGCTGATCGCCTGCGAGTCTGTGACATCACAAACAAAACTGACGACCGCCGCACTAGCAGCATATTCCTCGCTTATTGTTAGGCCGCAAATCTCCTCCTCTGCCGCTGCTAGATCCTCGGCGCCTCGAGCTAATAGCGCAACCTTAGCGCCGTGACTGAAATAGGCTTTTGCCATGGCTAATCCTAAGCCCTTACTGCCCCCAGTGATTAAGGCCACTCTTCCTTTCAGCGATGTATCCACGGCATCCTCCCTAGTCAAGATTGTGAACTCAATGACACAATACCGGGAAAGCAGAGAAACATCAGGGAGCGCTACATGCTTGACCTTCATTACTGGCCGACACCAAACGGCAAAAAAGTCACCATTCAGTTGGAGGAGTGCGGGCTCGATTACAACGTGATCGAATGCAATATCGGCAAGGGCGATCAATTTACGGAGGAATTTCTGCGCATTAATCCCAATACCCGAATGCCGGCACTGGTTGACCACAGTCCAGCAGACGGTCGAGGCCCATTATCTGTCTTTGAGTCGGGTGCCATCATGCTCTATGTTGCAGAGAAGACCGGCCAATTCATGCCCGCTGACCCGCGCGGTAAATTCGAAGTTATTCAGTGGGTGATGTGGCAGATGGCGAACCAAGGCCCAAAGAGCGGTGAGTGCGGTCACTTTTTGCGCCTAGGCAACAATGCCGGTGATCAGACCTACGCCGTCACCCGCTTTACCGACGAAGTAAATCGATTTTATGGCGTGCTCAACAATCGACTCTACAGCCAGCGATATTTATGCGGAGACCAGTACACCATAGCTGACATGATCTGTTATCCGTGGACAGTCAACTGGCAGGCGCAAGGTCAGAATATGGAGGACTTCAAGTACTTTAAACGCTGGTTCAATGAGCTGGGCGAGCGGCCCGCAGTACAGCGTGGAATGGCGGTCGGGGCGGATATGCAAAACGACTATTCTAATCTGCCGAAGGAAGAGATCGCGAAGTTGCGAGCCCTGCTCTACAACCAACGGGCAAGGCCAGCACCGGCAACCGGCGGTTTAGACAGCTAATCAAACCCGCGAGTACGGGAGAGCAATATGCAAACAATAGACTCAATCGAAGCGTTGGAATCCCTTTACGGGGCGTCCTCCCCGCTAGCAATCGGTAAGGTATCAGCGCAGGCCATACC